>CAYXMV010000054.1:0-12305 GCA_964466235.1 uncultured Muribaculaceae bacterium
GGTGATCCTTCTGTCCGGTTGTTCACGGGACGCATCCTCGGGAGAATACATGACAACTCCGTCAACGGTACCGAAACAGATGCTGTTCCCGTATGACTGCACGCTCATCAACGGCATGTCGTTGAGCGGGAGATGATGCCAGACCTCCGTTTCCGGACAATATGAATATATGGAAGCCTTGCCCGCAATCCACAGCAAACCGTCACAGAAGGTCATCGACATGACATAGATATCCGGTTCGGACATCTTCTCAAGGCCCCCTTCGGAGTCCATGAGGTACAAGCCTTTATCGGTACCGACATACAATCCGTCGTCAGCCGGCAGAATCGAGACCACAAAGGTATCATGAGGTATGCGGACACGCGAAATCTCCCATGTGTCCAGCGATATTATATTTATGGTATTGTATGTCTCGGCATAAAGGACATTATCCCTTACTGCCACATGCCTTACGATATTGCTTGTCAGCGAAGGAACCGACTCCGTGCTGAGATGAATATCCGACATGACATCTCCGGTGCCGGAAAGAGCCTTGTCTTTGGAAATGGCATAGAGTCCTCCGTCATAGGTTCCTATCCACAGCCTTCCTTCCGGGTCCTCGGCAATCGAGTACATCCAGTTGGAACTGAAGCGCCCGGTCGGCTCGTTCACAATGCATTTGCGCACCTGCCCTGTCTTGTGGACATATGCATCTAATCCTCCATCGGAAACTATCCACATTATCTCGCCGTCGTCATGAAGATCCCTGACCTTATTGTGCGAAAGCCTTTCATGTGTGTTTTCGGAATCGGCCTTCAGCCAGAGCTCCGCATTCAGTCCAGCATCGGAACAGATAAGCCCGTTGGGCCCGCCGAGCCATAGGTTTCCGGAACGGTCAACCTCCATGACGCTTATATCCAATCCGTCCCCGGCGTCGGTCATCTCATCCAGGCCCACGAATCTGTAGCTGTCTCCCTTGCCGACTATGGCCACACCGTGGTCCGTCCCTATCCATACATCCCCGGAAGCATCTTCGAACACAGACCACACAACATTGTTTGGAAGTGAGGAAGCCCTTCCGGCAACATGCTGATATACAACAGGTTCCTCCCCTTCTTCCAAAATTATGAGTCCGTTGTCGGAACCAATCCACAACTCATCCCCGATATACCTGAAGGTCTTTATGGGAGTTTTGGCAAATCGGCTTCTGCCCGACCTGGCCTCTGCAGGATAATAAAGGAACATACCGTCCTCAGACCCCACCCACAGCGCATCGCCGTCATTCATGTCCCGGCATACATCAAGCACCAAAGTGTTCTTTGCCGGAAGGAATGACGACAGGTCATGTCTCTCTATGTCAAGACCGTCAGTGATCCTGTATATTGCGTTATAGGATGCAGCCCACATGCAGTCGTCATGCTCCCTTATGTTTGTGAAATGTCCCTTTATGACAGGAACTGCGATACCGTCTTTATACAGAAGCAGTTCCGTGGTCGTGCAGATGAATATCCCGCCATCTCTGACAAGAAACGATTTCACATGCCTACCGCCAGTACCTGGCATCGTGGTGAAGGAATCCTTCAGAGGATCATAGATGCTGACACCTGTGTCCGTACCTACATACAGGAGGCCGTCATCCTCACAGTATTCCAATGCGTTGATTATGTTGTTCGCTATGGAAGAACTGTCGTCCATAGCCCATCTGTATGTCTTATAGCCGTAGCCGTCATACCTCAGGAGCCCGTCATCTGTTCCCATCCAGACGAAACCGGTCGGTGTCTGCTCTATAGAAAACACAGAAGTTATCTTTCCTGTCGGAAGATCTATGGGACGGAAGCGTCCGGTCACCGTGGCGGCAGAACATATACCGAGGGCCGCAAGGGTTGATATGATGGCATATATAATCTTTCTCATGTCCGATTTGTCTTATGCAAAGTTATGAATTATCACCGATTTAAAGCCGTTATGTCCGATTTCTGACAAACCATGTCCGATTTGTGGTAAATTTCTTATATAGGAATAAGTAATTTTGCTGAAAATTTTCGCTAACCACTTAATTGACCTGACATGAAACAAATGTTTCTAAAATCTGTTGTCTTTCTTCTGGCCTCAGCCATAGGATTGACATTTGATGCAATGGCTCAGTCGAGAATCGTCACCGGAACCGTCATAGACGAGACCGGAGAGCCGATGATAGGACTGACAGTTATCGTTACCGGAACCACGACAGGTTCCACCACAGGCATTGACGGCAGATACCGTCTGTCCGTACCAGAAGGAGGGTCGCTCACCTTCTCTTATCTCGGCTATGAGACGGCCGTAATCCCGGTTGAAGGAAGGTCGGTGATAGATGTCCGGCTCAACCCTGACACGGAAATGCTCAGCGACGCTGTAGTGATAGGTTACGGTACCGCAGCCAAGAAAGACCTTACCGGTTCAGTATCTTCTGTAGGCACGAAGGACTTCAACAACGGACTCCTGTCGTCGCCGGAGCAGCTCATCAACGGAAAGGTCGCCGGAGTGCAGATAATGTCCGCCAGCGGTTCGCCGACGTCGGGAAGTACAATCAGAATCCGTGGAGGCGCATCTCTCAACGCGTCCAACGACCCTCTCATCGTGCTTGACGGCATTCCTTTGGAAATAGGAGGCATCAGCGGCAACGACGGCAATTTCCTCTCCATGATAAATCCGTCCGACATAGAATCAATGACAGTCCTCAAGGATGCTTCCTCAACTGCAATCTACGGTTCAAGGGCATCCAACGGAGTCATCATCATCACCACAAAGAAGGGAACGGGAAACAAGATCACCGTCAATGTAAATTCGACTCAGTCCGTGCAGTGGAAGTCAAGACTTGCAGATATGTTGAGCACGGATGACTTCATCAATGTCGTGAACGGGCTTGACGAAAGCTACACTTCACTTCTCGGAGATGCACGCACAGACTGGAACAGCGAGATCTATGCTCCGGCATTCGGAACTGACAATCTCGTCAGCGTTTCCGGACGCATCGCCGAGAATCTGCCTTTCCGAGTTTCCGCAGGCTATTACAATCAGGACGGTATCCTTAAGACCGACAATGCCGAGAGAGCCACAGCGAACATCTCTCTCAATCCTTCATTCTTCGACGATTACCTTAAATTGGGAATCAACGTCAAAGGTGCGTACAATCACAATCATTTCGCTCCTACAGGCGCGATCTGGAACGCAGCCACATTCAACCCGACCCTTCCTGTCCGTTCCGGTCAGGACATTCTGGGAGGCTATACTGAAATCACAAGCAACGGTGCTCCGAACCCTGAAGCCGTAAAGAATCCTCTCGGACTGCTCGAACAGACAGACGCACAGAGCGAGGTATATAGAGTCGTCGGTAATGCCGAACTCGACTACAGGATGCACTTCCTCCCTGACCTGAAGCTCCATCTCGCATACGGATATGACTACGCTACGGGAAAAGGCTACACATCTGTACCGGAGACCGCCGCTTCAAATTATGACCAGAAAGGTTATTATGCACCATACGGTCCGGCAGAGAAACACAACAATCTTTTCACCGCATACCTTAATTATAATACAGACATCAAGAAATTCAGAATAGACGTCACGGCCGGATACGACTGGCAGTACTGGAAGGCGACTTCTCCTGGCGGCGACATCTATAATGCGGCAAAAGAAAGCCTGAACGGAGCATACAAGGCAACTGACCAGAGGCATGCGCTTATGTCATACTACGGACGTGTCAATCTTTCATACGACTCCAGATATATGATCACAGCCACCGTCAGACGCGACGGCACGTCGCGATTCTCGCCTGACACACGCTGGGGAACCTTCCCTTCGGTGGCCTTGGCATGGAATATATCCGAGGAGTCCTTCCTCAGGGACAGCGACGCCGTCACGAACCTCAAGCTCAGGGCGAGCTATGGCGTCACAGGTCAGCAGGACGGCATCGGAAACTATAACTATCTGCCTGTCTATTGGGCTGGAACCGAAAACAGCCAGTATGTTGGGGCTGACGGCAAGATGGTCAACACTTATCTGCCTTCGGCTTATGTCTCGGACCTCAAGTGGGAGACCACGAGGTCGTGGAATGCAGGATTTGATTTCGGCTTCCTGAAGGACAGGATAACCGGTAGTCTCGATTATTATACACGAAAGACAGAGGATCTCCTCGCCACAGTTCCGGCTGCTGCGGGAACAAACTTCACCAAGACCATCACCACCAATGTCGGCAATATGGAAAGCTATGGTATAGAGGCATCCATAAATGTCATTCCGGTACAGACCGAGGACTGGACATGGGAGATCGGTGCCAATGCCACATGGCAGAACGTAAACATCACCAACCTTACTTTGGTTGACAATGGTGAAGTGACCGAAACCCTCGTCGGACCTATGATTGACGGAAAGTATGTCCAGGTGATGACCGAAGGCCAGGAACCTTACAGCTTCTTTGTATATAAGCAGCTTTATGATATGGACGGAAGGCCTATAGAAGGAGCATACGCCGACCTTTATGACGACGGAAACATCACCATAGACGACAGGTACTGCTACCATTCGCCTGCGGCAGATGTCCTTCTCGGATTCAACACTAACCTCAGGTGGAGAAACCTCTCGATAGCAGCCGTGTTCCGTGCAAGCATAGGAAACTATGTTTACAATGCAATGGCAGTCAATACCGGAGCTCTCGAGACCATGAAGTACAGTGCCCCTCAGCTCAGCAACCTGCATTCGAGCTATCTTGAGACAGGATTCAGGGCACGACAGTTCTATTCCGACCATTATGTCGAGAATGCTTCATTCCTGAAGATGGACAACCTCACCGTCAGCTATGATTTCGGACGTGTGTTCAGAAACACTATGGGACTCAGGGCATCGGTGCTCGTTCAGAACGTATTCACATGGACAAAATATTCCGGTGTGGATCCGGAAGTTCCGAACGGATTCGACAGTTCATTCTATCCGCGTCCGCGCATTGTTTCACTCAGCCTCGGCCTTGACTTCTAAATCAGCAATATAATGAAAAAGATATTTACATTATTCTGTATGGCAGCCTTGCTGGCAAGCTGCGAACTGGATCAGTATCCACATACGGAGACAACATCCAAAGATGTATATGTAAGTGCTGCAAACTACGAATCAGTCTTATCCGGCATCTATACATCCATGATCGTGAACCTGTCCAGCATATCGGGAGACGACCGTTTCCAGAATTATACAAGGGCATTGATCATGTTCCAGGAAGCCACAACCGACAATCTCGACAATGTCTGGGCTTCAGGAGAAAGCACCACTGACCTGAACAATCTGTCATGGACAGCCGGCGATCCGTGGATTTCGGCTATGTATTACCATATATACAATATCATTTCGCTCTCCAATGAATTCATCCGCAACGCTTCCGACGACAAAATAGCGGGCTTTGCAGATGAGGACCGTAAAAAGATAACCGGATGGAGAAACGAGGCGCGCTGCCTGAGAGCCCTGGCATATTATCATGCACTGGATCTTTTCCCGGCAGTTCCGTTTGTCAGCGAAGATAATCCGGTAGGTTCATATATACCTGAGACCTACACACGTGAGCAGCTTTTCGGTTATCTTGAGACAGAACTCAAGGACCTTTCTGAGGATGGCGCACTTCCTGTCGCTTCATACGGACACGTGACTAAAGGTACGGCTCTGACAATCCTTGCCAGAATGTATCTCAATGCAGAGGTCTATACGGGCAAGAAGTATTATACCGAATGTATTGCCGCCTGCCAGGATGTGATAGGATGCGGGTATAGTCTTGAGGATTCATACACAAGGCTTTTCAATGCAGACAATCACAAGCGTACGAATGAAATCATCTTTGCCCTCGCCTGCAATGCAGTGAATACCGTGGCATGGGGTGCCGGAACATATATGGTCTGCGCTACAAGATTCGACTTCGATGCCGGCATGACCGAGGATTTCGGTGTGGCGACATACTGGAACTGCCTCAGGACACGTCCTCAGCTTGTAGATAAGTTCTCAGAAAAAGACAGCAGAGGATATTTCGGAAGCCGCAACAGAGCCGCATATACGGAGACTCCTGACGAAGGATGGTATAAGGTCGATGGAGATACAAGGTATGTCTATCAGGACCGTCCTAAGGAGATCATTGCACATGACGAGACCACATCAGGCTGGCTCATAAACAAATGGAGCAACCTCACCGATGACGGAGAAGCCGCTTCAGACACAAGAACGGTAGGAGCCGAGACCGACTTCCCTATGTTCAGACTGGCCGATGTATATCTCATGCTTGCCGAAGCCGTCCTGAGAGGAGGCGAAGGAGCATCACGCGCCGATGCGTTGGAGTATGTCAACAGAATACGTCATCGCGCATACGGAAACGATTCCGGCAACATAACCGACTCGGAACTCACTCTTGACTTCATCCTCGACGAAAGGGCAAGGGAACTCTATACGGAGGGCATCCGCCGTACCGACCTGATCCGCTACAGCCGTTATACTTCAGGCTATACATGGAACTGGAAAGGAGGCGTCAAGGACGGCAGGGATGTTGACAGCAGATATGCCGTTGTGCCTATCCCTGAGGCGGAACTTTCTGCCAATCCTCAGCTTAAGGAAATAAACATCAAGTATGGATTCTAAGAAACTGTTTAAAATTTTATCATTTGAAATATTATGATGAATTTTCGAGTAGATTTTTTCTGTTTTCAGAGGAGGATAGCGGTGCTATCTGACGAGGAAAAGAGGAAAAATATGCCGAAAAGGCGCATAATAGGCAAATAGATTTATTCAGTTTCAACAATTAATGATTTTTCGGAGAAAAATTTAAACAGTTTCTAATAAGTAAAGACGTATGAAAAGGTTTATATATTCAATTCTGACTGCCGCCCTCCTGGTATCCTCATGTGAGAAGGACGGCGAGATGCTCAAGCTCACAGAACCGGGTACGCCTACGGACTTCAGTGCCAGTCCGGCCGAAGTAGTGCTCACCTCAGACGGAGCCGATGCCTTGGCACTGTCTCTCGTGTGGACGGAAGGAGCGCTTCCTCAGGTAAGCGACCCTACGGTAGCCCTTCCTGACGACCTCACGGAAGAGAGCATACAGTTCTCCGCTTCGGAAGATTTCGCATCGTATTCAGAAATCTTCCTTGAGAAAGGACAGACCTCTCTCCAATTCACGGGAAATGCACTCAGCCAGCTGCTGATGAAGCTCGGGATGAGCGAAGTGCAGCAGTACAGCATTTATGCAAGGATTGCTGTCAAGATGGGCTCTTCATACATATACAGTCCCGTATTGGTCATAAAGGTGACTCCTTATGCCGTCGAGACCGGCTGGATGCAGATTGTTGACAAGACCGACATGACTTCCGTACTTGCCACACTCTACTGCAAGGATGACGCTCCGTCCCTCTTTGAAGGATTTGCAGTCACACCGTGGGGATGGTACAACTGTTTCTTTGTCGCTGCAGACGGGACCGTCTGGGGATGCAACGATGATTGGACAGCGTTTTCGCTTGTAGGCAATTCAGCCAACAACTGCTGGTTTGCAGAACCGGGCGGATGCCAGTATGTATATGTCGATACGGCCAATGAACTATGGTGGCATGTGGATGTCCCTTCTGTGAATGTCAATATAAACGGCACAGAGACCCAGCTGAAATACTCTAAATCAGAAGGCGGTTATAGCGGTACAATAACCACTACGGCAGACAACACCTCAGTAACCGTGACCGGAACCGGCTCGAGATTCGACATCACTACCGGAACAGATGGCGGAATATCAGGCATTGCATACCCGTTCTGTCTCGTTCCTGCAGGAGCCGATTCTTTTGAATTCGTGAATGCCGAGAGTGCATCAGAAGGCTTCAACATAGCTGAAGCCGGCACTTATACCCTTACATTCAATGTTTCAGAATGCAAGTGGACGGCGACAGAAGGAGCTGCAGAAGAGCCTGTTGTCGAATATCCTGAAAGCGTGTCGATGTATTATTATGTAAAGGAAGGTTCGGAAAAACTTTCTCTCGCCTGCGAGATGTCTGAAACTGCGGAAGAAGGTATTTTCGAAGGATTCGTTTACACCGATCCTGACTGGGGCACTGATTTCAGCAACTTCAGATTCCATGCTGACGACAAGGTCTATAGCAGCAATTCCGATGGCCAGTTTGCTCTCGGCGAAGGAGGATGGAACTGCTGGAGCACAAATACGGGTATGAACTATATCATAGCCGACTTCACTACCATGACATGGAGCGAGACAAAGGTCACTCAGGTGGCCATCAGCGGCGATTTCAACGGATGGAGCATCGAGACAGACCTGTTTGCCTTCAATCTCGAAACCGGAAAATGGGAGATCGAATGCGACATCGCCGAAATAGGATGGGGATTCAAGTTCGTGCTCGGAGATGAAAACAACACATGGAAATGGATGTATGCCGATGCCGAGCTTGACGGAACTCTGAGCATCGCGGGTAATAATGACAATATCGTAATTCCGGAAGGTGGAAAGTTCAGGATAGAGTTAGAAATTACTAACTTTGCCGAACCGAAATATACAATGACACCTATAGAATAATATGAAATTTCTCAATAAACTTCTTAATTCAGGAGCATGCATTGCGGCAGTAACACTTGCCGCATGCTGTTCCTGCACCGATACCCCTCTTCCCCACACACCTGCGGAAAATCCTGAATCTGTGACATGCGACCGCACCGCATTCGCCAAAGGAGCAGACATCAGCTGGGTCACGGAGATGGAAAGCAAGGGTATGAAATTCTACAATTCCAAAGGCGAAGAGAGGGAATGTACCGAGCTGATGAAGGAAATTGGAATGAACTCCATCAGACTCCGTGTATGGGTGGATCCTGCCGACGGATGGAACTCTGCAGCAGACGTCCTGGTGAAAGCCATGCGTGCCCAGAAGCTCGGCATGAGGATAATGATAGATTTCCACTACAGCGACACCTGGGCCGATCCCGGTCATCAGGCGCCTCCTGCAACATGGGCGGACTATGACATAGACGGCTTGGTCAAGGCTGTATATGACCATACCTCGGACGTTCTGTCCCTCCTCAAGAAATATGGAGTGGAGGTGGAATGGGTGCAGGTCGGAAATGAGACACGTACCGGCATGATGTGGCCGCTCGGAAGCTATAACGAGAACGGCGGAAAGAATTATACTGCCCTGACAAATTCCGGATATGATGCCGTCAAGTCGGTATATCCTGATGCAAAGGTCATAGTTCACCTTGACGGAGGACACGACAACAGCCTCTACACCAGGCTGTTCTCCGTTCTGAAGGCTAACGGAGGCAGATATGACATGATCGGCATGTCTCTGTATCCATGCTGGTGGAATGATGAGAAAAAAGACTTTGATACAGACTGGAAACCGAACACGGATGCCTGCATAGCCAATATCCAGAAAGTATATAAGGCTTATGGCAAGGATGTCATTATCTGCGAGACAGGTATGCCTGTAAGCCACCCTGACAAGGCGAGAGAAATGCTGGCTTACCTCCTTGAAAAGACAAAGGTGCTCGAGTGTTGCAAAGGAGTCTTCTATTGGGAGCCGCAGGCCCCGGATGGTTATAATGACGGTTATGGCTTAGGTGCATTCCGGGACGGGAAACCTACAGCAGCATTGGAGCCTTTTATGGAATAGTTATGAAAAGAATCAATTGTATTTTGATGGCATTCTGTCTTGCACTTGGAGCTGCAGGACAGAATGTCCGTACTGAAACCCTGCTCAAGGAGTGGGAATTCCGCCATGGTCACGACATGGAAGCATCTGAAGGATGGGAAAAAGTATCTGTACCTCACGACTGGGCCATCTATGGGCCTTTCGACAGGTCAAATGACCTGCAGACCGTCGCTGTAGTGCAGAACAGGGAGAACATCGCGACCGAAAAGACCGGAAGGACGGGAGGACTGCCGTATATCGGCAAAGGAGCGTACCGCCGGACCCTGAAGATAGACGACGGATGCCTTGAAGGAAGGAAGCACATCCTGTTCTTTGACGGAGCCATGAGTGAGGCGCAGATCTATGTCAACGGCAGGAAAGTCTGTTTCTGGCCGTATGGCTACAATTCTTTCTGGTGTGAAGTCACTGCCGATCTTCATGAGGGAGAAAATGAACTTGCCGTACTGCTGGAGAACAGGCCTCAGTCGTCGCGCTGGTATCCGGGAGCCGGACTTTACCGCAAGGTGAGATACATGACGCTGCCGGAGATAAGCGTGCCTGTATGGGGCACATACGTTTCCACACCTTACGTATGTGATGAATATGCAAATGTATGCATACGCACGAAAGTGGAAGGCCTCGGAAGGGAAGATGCGGTAACTCTCCGCACCCGCATCATTGACAGGAACGGCAATGTAGTATCTGAGCAGACCGACACAAGGAAGGTCCTCGACGGAGAAATAGAGCAGCAGATGACCGTACCGGCTCCTGAACTGTGGTCACCTGAGGATCCCGCTCTGTATTTTGCCGAGACAGAGGTTTATACCGGAGGAAAAGTATATACCGACTGGGGAACTGGCCATTACAAGAATTACAAGACTATAAGGGAGGACGGAAATGTCCTTCAGGACAAGGTGAGCACACGTTTCGGCATCAGGACGATAGAGATACGTCCGGACAAGGGATTCTTTCTGAACGGAGAACTCCGCAAGTTCCGTGGCGTGTGTCTGCATCATGACCTCGGTCCTCTCGGAGCTGCTGTGAACAAGGCTGCGGTCCGCCGTCAGCTCACGATTCTGAAAGACATGGGCTGCGACGCAATACGCACATCCCACAATATGCCTGCAGAAGAACTCATCGAACTATGCGACGAAATGGGATTCATGGTGATGGCGGAGAATTTCGACGAGTGGGATATTGCCAAATGCAATAACGGGTATCACAGATGGTTCAATGTCGATAGCGGCGACGGAAGGATCTGGGCCGAAAGAGATATGATCAATCTCATCCATCATTTCCGCAACAATCCTTCTGTTGTCATGTGGAGCATCGGCAACGAGGTACCTTCACAGCACAGTCAGGACGGAATAAGAGTGGCGGCATGGCTTCAGGACCTGTACCATACAGAGGACCCTACCAGACCTGTGACATGCGGCATGGATCAGTTTGATTCCGTGGTAGGAAACGGATTTGCGGCACAGCTTGACGTCGTAGGCTTCAATTATAAGGTGAACAGATACGGGCAGGCCTTCAATGTCCTTCCTCAAAGGATAATACTCGGCAGCGAGACCGCATCGACCGTAAGTTCCCGCGGGGTATATCATTTCCCTGTCAGGATAGGACCTGACCAGCTTCATGCCGACCATCAGTCATCTTCATACGACACAGACCACTGCGACTGGTCCAACATCCCCGATGAGGATCTGGCCGCTGACGAGGACTATGAATGGTGCATAGGACAGTTCGTCTGGACAGGATTCGACTATCTCGGAGAGCCTTCACCATACGATACTGATGCATGGCCGAACCATTCGTCCGTATTTGGAATCGTGGATCTTGCATATATTCCTAAGGACAGGTTCTATCTCTACAGAAGCCGGTGGAATGATAATGACGAGACTCTTCATGTGCTTCCTCACTGGAACTGGGAAGGCCGTGAAGGAGAGGTCACACCGGTATTTGTATATACATCATACCCTTCGGCCGAACTCTTCGTCAATGGAGTTTCGCAGGGCGTACGAACATTCGCAGAACCTGACGGCATGACTCCTTGTCTTGGCGCAAAGGCTATGGAACGTTTCCGCCTCATGTGGAATGACGTCGTATATCAGCCGGGAGAACTTCGTGTCGTAGGATATGACGCAGAAGGAAATGCCGTCGCAGAAAAGGTTATACGTACCGCCGGAAAGCCGGCATCCGTGAAGCTTACTCAGGACAGGACGGTATTGAATGCCGACGGCGAGGATCTGTGCTTCGTGAATGTCAGCCTCATCGACAAGGAAGGCAATCCTGTCCCTTGCGACAGCAGACTTGTAAAAGTCAAAGTAAGCGGAGCCGGCTCCTTCAAGGCCATCGCAAACGGAGACCCTACATGTCTCGAACCGTTCCAGAAGCCTCAGATGCACCTGTTCAGCGGACAGCTGACAGTCATCGTACAAAGCGGAACAGAACCGGGAGACCTGCATGTGGAGGTGAGCGGGAAAGGCATACGGACCGGCAGAGCATCCATATCTGTAGAAAAATCCCTATAGATGACGTCTATACATTTAAATAATACGCGCTCGTCAATTGCTTTGACGAGCGCGTATTATATTTCATTATGCAGGAATGCTAAAGCGATGTCTCGAATTCCTTGAGGAAACGGAG
>CAYXMV010000055.1:0-12218 GCA_964466235.1 uncultured Muribaculaceae bacterium
TGAAGCTCGAACTTTCTTCAGGTGTTGAGGTTGAAATCAAGCTCAACTAATCGAAAAAAGTATTATATTTGCAATGTGGTTCGGTAACCACTCCGAACCACGGCAAATATCCGGTCCTATAGCTCAGTTGGTTAGTAGCACCTGACTCATAATCAGGGGGTCCCAGGTTCAAGCCCTGGTGGGACCACAAAAAAGCACTTGCATTTACGATGTAAGTGCTTTTTTCGTACCTATGTATGAATTTGCAATGCGCAAAACGGCTCAACGGAAAATCCGGGTTGATTTACGAATTTATCCACCAGACAGGCCTTTTCCATGGACAAAGTTTACATTTTTCCATTAGTTTCCACCGAAACAGGGCTTTTCATGGACAAAACCGGCACAAAGCAAGCTGGCGTATTTGCCAGCTCCGGACCGTTTTGTCACACCGATAGGAACGGGAGGCTGTTTTCGTTCAACCAATTTCTCCGATATAGACGCCGCACCCTTGCAAGATACGTTTGGCTCAAAAAAACGCTCATTTTTTCTGCAATGATGAAGAATATTGCTATAAAAGATTGCAAATTTCTATAATTAGATTATCTTTGCAAAAAAACATGATAGGATTAACAAAGAAATTTACTGCAATGAATGTTCCGGTATATTTGCTGGAGCAGTTGAAGGCTTTGAAGAAGGCAAATCTTGTGTGTTATGGAAAAAGTGTGTCCTATGAGGAGATGATAGGAAGTCTGATACGTGGTCTAAGACAGACTGACCCTAAATTGTACGAGTACTTCAAAAGGATATTAGAAGTGGAATCTCCTCAGTCTCTGGAGTCAGAAACAATTGATGTTCAGGCTGTCGGCAGATTTTCACTCCATGATGCCATAACCGAAGTCCTTAGACAGGCAGGGCGTCCGCTGACCACTGCAGAGATCGCAGAAGCGGTGAACAGATCCGGAATATATGTGAGAGGAGATGGGGTGCCGGTTCCATCTGCTCAGATTTCTGCACGAATCAGTCATTATCCGTCACTTTTTTCTATAAACCGCGCAACAAGCCCTAAAACGATATGTTTAAAAAATAACAGTGATACTATGAGAAGGTCTAGATTGTATGTCACAATGTGGCAGTCACACCTGTCTGAAATATTGCAGGTGATTAGTTCAGGGGAAGGAGAAGTAAATGTTTTTACATCAATGCTTGAGCAGGCAGGGGATCGCCAGTATTATGGTTTTAAAATGAAGATCGATGATGGAGGGATACGATACAATGGTGGCTCGGCGGTTTATAGAGATCTGCAATATGTCCTTGAGTCTTATGATGGATTCAAGGATTTGACACAAGGCAAGTACGTCATTTTATCATTCCGAAAAACAGATGATGTATATCACACCTTGCGTATAAACGTTATCTCAAAATAAGGAAGATAAATATTATGAAATATGAACAGATTGTAGATTCAGTCGCAAGATTGCCGTTTGGCAAGGAGTTCATAGGGCTAGAGTATGTAATTGACCCATATGCTTGCCTTCAGGATGATATGGTGTGGGTGAGTTCAAAAGGAAATAGGTTTGTGGACTCTTTAACAACTGTTGGGGATGTCTGCTGTTTATATTATACGAGGAAGAATGTACCTTGTTTTATAATTAGAGGTCGCTACACTCCACGTTTTTTTACGGTAGATTCTTCTGGGTCTCATCTACTCTGTTTTAGTGGAAGGCCGTTATGTGATGAGAGAGAGAATGCAGAGAAGTATAAAATGAGAAATGCTTTATTTCGATTTTGTTGGAAAGATAATAAGGTGGGATATATGACAGAAGTTATAGAAGTCAATGATTTGGGGATGGAAACTATCGCACTAGAATAAAAATACTATGGATGATGAAGTAAAATCAGATCTGAAAGGGTGTCTGACTGTGTTTTTTGTGGTCGGTGTGTCATTTTGACCTATTGTTTTCAGTGCAGCCATGACAGGAAGGTGGCTGAGCAGAAACGGCGATGGGAGGAGTATAATAGTCGTCCGCATATTATTGCTCCCATCCGGGCCCCTGGAACATATCGTACTACGCCTCCTACCAAAACTCTCAGACCCGACACTGGCAGCCAGAGTGTTCCCGACAATGAACCGTGGCGAGCGGCAGGATATGACAGTTTTGAGGACTGGTACTATGCCGAGATGGATGTATTCGGGGCTGGGGAATATCCGGATATGTAACCTAAAAAGAAATATAATATGAAATTCAAGACAATCGATGATCTGAAGGCCGCCGGGTTCAAGGGATTTGTGTCGGTGGCGGAGCTTTGGGATGGGGCAGCGAGCGGGATCCCATCAGGGAAGGGTGTTTATATGGTAGTGCGCCAGACGGAGGCGGCTCCTGAATTTCTGGAAGTCGGAACGGGAGGATATTTCAGGAAAAAGAACCCGAATGTTTCGGTGGCTGAGTTGAAAGCCAATTGGGTTTCAGGCACTTGCGTGGTATATATCGGTAAGGCTACCTCTCTTCGCCGGCGTCTGGGACAGTATCTTCAGTTCGGTCAGGGCAAGGCTGTCGGCCACTATGGTGGCAGACTGATATGGCAGCTCAGCGATGCGGCCGGCCTGTTGTTCTGCTGGAGGGAACTGCCGGAGAATGAGAACCACGACGCTGTGGAGACATCCCTGATAGAGGATTTCAAACGTCAGTACATGATGCACCGTCCATTCGCTAACCTGGCAAAATAACGGCAGTCAAGCAGAGTCGTCTGTATATTATATAAAAATCCATTTATGATAAACGGCATCATTCCAGACTGACAGTTCCGCGGTGGGATACATACAGGTTGTGTCTGTTTCCTTTTCATCAGTATCGGCTTTGCCTTGATTTTTATTCAGACTGGCGTAAAACGAATGTTTTTTTTGTAAGTTTGCAGAGAACTAAATTAATCAATTTATGAAATCACTTCGTTTTATCATCGTTTGCCTTGCATTGGCTGCAGCAGCTTCTTGCGCAAACACTTCAACACCTGACATGGATAATCCTGTTATCGAGACCATCATGGCCCGCAGGAGCATACGGCAGTACAGTCAGGAACCTGTCGATAGAAAGATAATGGACAAGATTCTGGAATGCGGAATCAATGCACCTAACGGTCAGAACAGACAGTCCTGGGAGGTCAGAGTCATAGACAATCCTGTGCTCATGGAAGAAATCAAGGAGGCTATGGCCAAGGCTCATCCTGATATGCCGGCACGGACAGTGAAAGGATGCTTCAGGGATGCACCTACAATGGTGTTTATTGCGAGGGATCCTTCTTATGCTTTCTCCGCTTACGATTGCGGTCTCCTCGCGGAAAACATGATGCTTTCCGCATGGTCTCTCGGAGTCGGCTCCATCTGCCTCGGGATGCCGGTCCGCTTCATGACGGATAACGAGATCTGCAAGCCATACGTGGAGAAGCTCGGCTTCAGTGAAGGATACGAATTCTGCCTCTGCATTGGTTTCGGCTACGCTCTCGAATCTCCGGATGCAAAACCTCGAGATATGGGCAAGGTGAAATATATAGACTGATTCCAGTCGTCAAAGGTCGCAGACCGTGATGTCTGCCAGCATCTTTCCGGCAAGGCTGAAACCCTCGTCATACAGGGCTCTCAGCTTTGCCGTATTCTTTTCCATACGTCCGACTTCAACTGGTCTGACAGGTCTTATCACAATGATCTTTCCTTCTTCCTCGAGCCGTTCGATGAGGTCCATTGTGCGGTTATAGACGGCATTTCTTTCCGCTATGGCTTTCTGAAGTGCGGGGTATTTCCTGTAGAACAGTCTGGTTATAAGGCTCTTGCCTACTTTCTTGCGATAGCCTTTGTTGCGGGTGAGGATAACCACGGCCTTGTCATAGCCTTGTGAAAAGGCATATTCTACAGGGATGGAATCAGCAATTCCTCCGTCGAGCATAGGAACTCCGTCAACATACGAAATCTTAGTCACGAAAGGCAGGCTGCTCGAAGCCCTCACTATATCCATCACCCGCCTTGCAGATGACCTCTCTTCGAAATATTCAGCCTTTCCTGTCAGGCAGTTTGTCCTGACCATCACGAACCTGTCGGGATTGGAGAAATACGCATCATAATCGTATGGGATGATTCTTTCCGGAAAATCTTCGAACAGAAGCTTGAAGTCCATGATGCAGCCCTGGGTTATCAGATATTTCAAACCCACATAATGATGTCTGTCCATCAGGTCTATGTTGCTGGCCTTCGCCCTTCCCGCCTGTCCAGACATATAGGACAGGCCGTTGCAGGCCCCTGCACTCACTCCCACGGTGAAAGGAAATCTCACCCCGTGCTTCATGAAGCAGTCGAGCACCCCGCAGGAGAACACCCCGCGCAGTCCTCCGCCCTCCAATACCAGGGCTGTGCCGCCGTCAATCATGAAATTTACCATATTTTAGCAAAATTAATTCATCTCTGCAATCACTGAAGTTCACGAAGAAACATCAGCCCCCATCTTTTACCTGCCTCCGTGATGCTTCAGGGTCTTCAGGCAAGAAGATTATCTCGTTCCGGAGTAATCAGTGGGGTAGGCTGCCTGCTTCTTGGTATTGTAGAAGTCTAATGAGAAGCTTATGCCTGTTTCGGACAGGGTACCGGTGAGACTGTCAACGCGGTAGCTGTCGTACGGACCGCCGAGAGCCCATGGCGTGATGCCGTCACCGTAAAATGACCATGTGCCGTCAGACTCCTCTGTGACAGGAATTTCGAGTATGGTAACGTCTATGGTTACGGGCATTGCGGGCACGAACTTCACCTTCTGGAGCTTGATGTCGATCATCGTCTTGTCCTCATTGAAGTCTGCAAGCACTTTTATCCCCTTCTGCTCGAAGTCCTCTCCTTCATACCGAACGGTCATGTTTCCTGTGAATACGGGTGATTGCTCATCGATAATGGTCGGCGCCTCTTCGCATGCGAAGAGTGCGAAAGCCGCAAAAACAATATGAATTATCCTTTTCATCATATATCTATGCTGATGCCGGCAGTCCATCTCACAGGCTTTCCCCTCTGGAAGAACGAATTGCCGACAGATTTGAAATAAAATACATTATAATCTTCATTCAGGATATTGTCCATCCTGAATCTGAGGTCAAACCATTTGAAATCCACCCTTATGTCCGCTCCAAGCTGGGCTACGAACGGTTCGGAAAGAGTATTGGCTTCATCCCACCATATTCGCCCGACGCCGCTGCAGTCCGCATTGACGGACAGACCACGCACTGCATCACTTCCGAAAGAGAATGAATATCCTATACGTGCATGAAGGGTATGTTCCGGAGAATATGGGATGCGGTTGCCGCTGTAGTCGTTGTTGCCGTCGTCATATATAGTGAAACGGGCGTCTGTGCAGCCGTATGAAGCTGATGCGGAAAGGCCTCCGACTTCATACGATATGGAGGCTTCTGCTCCGATGCTGCGCGAACGTCCCACATTGGCCATCATCCTGCCGGTTGACTTGCCCGGAGGAAAGAGGGTTATCTGCTGGTCGCGGCAGCTGATGAAGAATGCCGAAGCAGTTGCCGAAATACGATGCTCTCCTTTCCGGATGGAGAAACGGCCTCCCAATTCATAGTTCCATGTCTTTTCGGGACGATAGGCTGTGCTTTCTGCCGTCACTGCTGCCCCCGGATCGTCAAGATAGACCCCGAGGTCGGCCATAAGTCCGTTCATCATCATGTTCTGCAGGATGTCCGAGAAAATCTGGGTATTGAATCCTCCGCTTCTGTAGCCCTTTGACACTACGGTAAAGATAGCCGCCTGCGAATCCCTGCCAGAAATGTCATACAAGGCAGAAATTTTCGGAAGGACTTCCACATAATGGTTGCTTACCCTGCCTTTGTAAACAGTCTCGAAGAGTTTCCAGTCCTTCATCGTGGGGATGAAACGGTAATTCACGGCCGCATCGCTGCAATAGCTCATGGCATTGCCTTCATAGTCCAGACGGAGCCCTGCCGTCAGAAGCCATCGGCCGAGAGTGAAATAAGATTCGTGATAGAGGGCGGCGCCATAGGTGTTTATTCCGAATTCGCTCCCTATCAGGAAATTGTCCTCCAATATGGCCAATGGAGCTTCATGACCTCCTGAAACCTCTTCAGGTATGTTTGCATTGGCGTTTCCGAGGATAAGATCAGCTATTCCGTCCTGCTTGAAATGTACAGGTGCCGACATACGGTTGAACTTGTAGAATGCGAAGGCGCCGCTCTGCCAGTCCCACCATTCCTTTCTCCATCCGGCCTTAGGCTTCAGCACGAATTCCTGGGTCAAGGCACCTTCTCTCTGTATCTGTGCGAGGGTGAACATCGAACGGGTGGTGAAGTCCTGATCCATGTCCATTCTGTCTAACAGCATCTGCAGCGCGGAAATGCTGTTGAGAGTATAGTTCTCCGGCTCTAAGCAGAACTTCACAGCCTCGGTCAGATTCAGCCTCCGGTATGTGCTCCTGTCGTTGTATGCTGTCTCAAGAAGTTCTCCGGTTTCGGGAATGTACTGCCTGTATGGCCAACCTCCCTGGGTGAGGGCTCCGGCAGAAAGGATATTCTCGAAATAAAGGTCGGGACGTATCTGCTTTTCGAGCCTCAACCGAAGGGAAAGTCCGTCGTAAGGGTCACATTTCTCACCGCTGAAAGCATTGGTATAAAAGCCGTCCGAATGCCTGAATCCTATGCCTCCGCCGACAGCAAGGCCTCCTTCCGTCTTTCCATACGCAGACGCGCGTGCTGTGACCGTGTTGGCCGAACCGTATTCAACTCCGGCACGGACACCCTTATAGACCGACGGTGAAAGTGTATTCAGCGAAAGCACGCCGCACATCGAATTCCTGCCGTAGAGGGTGCCCTGAGGGCCTCTGAACAGGTCTGCACGGCGGATGTCGAGCATGTCCATGTCGTATGCGTTCTTGTTCAGGACCGGCACATCGTCGATGTATAGTCCCAGCACCGGATTCTCCATCCTCGAGCCGAAGCCGCGCAGATAGATGGACGAAGTCATTGTGGATCCATAGTCAGGAATATGCAGGTTGGGGACAAGTGCGGAGAGGTGCTTAGGACTTGCGACTCCCATGCTCTCAAGTTCGTTCATACACACGACGGAAACCGGAGAAGCCAGTCTCACAAGAGGAAGCATCTGCTTTACGGATGTCTCCACCACGGCGCTGTTCAATGTGTCGCGGAGTTCCTCTGCCGGCAGCAAGACCGACAGTAAGACATATATGAGGGTGCTCAGAATCACAGGACGGCAAAGGTAGCATTATTCACCAAATAATCCTACCCTCTTTTCAGATAGGCCCGTTCGGCACTATCCCGCATGCAGATTTTTCTCTTTTTATATGTTTTTAACTTTTTTTTAGATTCTATCTGAAATTCCATGCGGCACCAAGACTGAATATGTTCGCACCGTCGATTGATGTAAACTGGCCGAATACTGAAAAACGGTCGATGTCAACTCCGAAATTCGGACTGAAGATAATGACCGTATCATCAAAATCGCTTATGAGTCCCAGACGGCAATCGACATAAGGCGGCACCTTCATACCTTTCTTTTTGGGGGTACTTTCATCCTGCACAGAGTCATGAAAATTCATGCCTTTCATGAACCGGTTCACATATAAGACGCACAACCCCCGATAAAGTACTATATCAGACAACATTTTCTGAATATTGCGGGCAATCCCATGAACGCAAACTGAAGCTAAATAATAATGTTGCCATACATCATCCCGACGCATGGCAACCGATATGTACTAAAACTTTGTTGAAAAGGAATTTCATCAGAAATTGACTGCCACAGACAGAGTGATTTTAACCAAACAACCACATGCCTGATCTTGGAAAAATTCATCAACAAGCCGCACAGGGATAAGCTGTACGGCTTTTGAAAAAGTGCTATGAGGCTTTTCTAAAATGACACAGAAAGATTAAGAAGCGCATTCAGGTTGAATCCTTCCTGAAAAAACGAACTATATCCTCTAATGCCTAATTCAAAATGCTTCAGAAACTTGAGCGAGTATCCTAAACCGGCATGAAAACCGACATTATACATTGATGATTGATTATGAGAAATGCTGATTTCATCATCTTCTCCAAAGCGACTTTTATAGAGATAATTATTATGGTATCCGAAAATATTTCCACCTACGCTTATATGAACTCTATGCCTCTTTGAATTGACAGGAAACAGATAGACACTCGGCCCCACAAACCAACTTGTCTGTATATCATAATCTGAAGGATCAGCCCATACCCTAGTTTTACCCTCAGTCTGATTCATTCCCATATCAAGACCGAATCCCCATATCTTATGAGGCAGATAAATCAAGGAGTTTACTCCGCCTGTACCTCCAAGCGCTTGATCAGAAGTATATGAATAACCAGAACCCACCATGACCAACCATCTGTTATGGTCTTTACAGATTTCCTTGTTTCCTTTGGCCTCAACTGTCAATAATGTGGAAACGACAATTGCTGCAAATATCAAAATTCTTTTCATAATCAAACACATAACTTATAATAAATGCAATTATAATCCTAATTTCTCACCATGCTACTATGTGAATAGTTTTCCATACGAAAGAGTTAGAGATTTTCAAGATTGATATAGTATGTCAGGTATTGCCCATTATAAAATTTATAATCACCGTCAGTATATTCTATAACATCATATCCTGCAAAATTATCTTCATTACCGACTTCGAATGAATATGTAATAGGCTCTGATTTTGTAATCTTTTCACCATAAGAATACCAATTTATATCAAACTCCACCTTATATGATTTAGTAGATGGACTATTATCTTCTTCATTCCATGCATATACCATAGCGTCACCTTGTTCATACAAAGACCAGGTCATGGTTCGTTGATTCCATGGATATGTTCTTATATCATTCCTATTTTTGAATACATTGCCAGATATATAAAAATCATCATCACTACTTATTCTATCCTTTACGCAAATATCCATATCATCCCCACTTCTTTCGCCATGTACGATATACAATCTAAGTTCAGGATTACCAAGCCAACCACTTTCTATCGCTGTCCATGCTTTTTTACTCTTAATTGTCACATCAACGACAAAATCTGTTTTCTGATAATATTGATTTCTAAAACAATTATTAAATGCGTCACCCATCAGAACTGCTACCGACTTATCGTTGGAAACAGAACTTTTAGTATGCAATCCCTCATTTTCCTCATTAGCAGTAAACAAGTGACCTTTTAAATGATAATCGTAAATATCATTCGAATAGATTGGAGTAGAAAGCATATCCGCTTCAGAAGAACCGACCACAACTGCTCTTTCATTGCGGCTTAAAACTACAACCGGAGCATCTTCAATCTCATTTTCGGACGAAAAAGTAAATATATCACCATTCATCCTATAACCTGTAAGAGTGCATACTCGCTCATCATCATAATTTTCAGGAAGAAGCACAACAAGAGGCTCAATTCCGCTGTCCCAAAGTTCAGAATTCATTACATATATCTGAAGAAGAGGATCATTAAACTTGATCGCTTCAATGATATAATCCATATCACATGAACTCTCTGATTTAGTTGCAACAACAGAAAGCATATCATAGAATGTATTACTGCTTTTTGTTGATCTGTCATCTATCTTATCCATGATCAGGAAGTTTTCATCACCATCGAACCTTTCATCAGCCATTTCTTTAATAAAATCAAGCATCTCTGGATTATTCATAGAAGCAGCTAGAATCTTTGCGAAAGCATCTGCTGACTCATCAACTGAAATATCAGGAACAGATGTTGCATCAGTAATTTGCTCGTGCTGCCTTTCACATGCAAATATGGCAAATATGGTAATCAGAATAAAGAAAAATCTAATTTTCATAATAGGTAAATTTTAATGGTTATTCGATTGTAAAGGTTCCTTCGTAGAGGTCACCGAAGGAGGTGAGGTAGGTGATTTCATAGAGACCGGGGGCTCCGGAAATCGGGAGTAGGTGGGGCGAGATGGCGGAGTTGAAGATGTCGTACCATGTTTCGCCTGTAGTCAGGTTGGTGACAGTCATTTCAATCTGGCCTAGGTTGGTTGAGGTGTGGGTTTGAATACACATGAGTACGGAGTTGTACCATGCTGATAATTGGACTTCTGTCAAACCACGGATAATGCGATTGTCATCAGCCTTTTTGATTGGGATTTCTCTTCCTACGTCAGGTGGAGAATCTCCTCGCATAGGCACGACGCAGAATATGGC
Organism: uncultured Muribaculaceae bacterium; assembly: GCA_964466235.1. Classification (GTDB taxonomy): domain Bacteria; phylum Bacteroidota; class Bacteroidia; order Bacteroidales; family UBA932; genus Cryptobacteroides. Next base: position 10,229 of record CAYXMV010000055.1, read on the forward strand.
TGCAAGCGCCAGAAATAGGGAGATAAGTTTTTTGATCATAAAATCTGTTTTAAAAGGTTTACGCCCCAAAGTTATAATACGAAGAAGCGAAGAACCTGAAAAACAGACCTTAATAATCTTACAAAATCCTGAATTTTTCTGTTGTAATTGCCTGTATCTCAATAGAATACAAAAAGTGTAAGAATTAATTTCTTACACTTTTTGTAACTCGCTGATTATCAGCGATGTTCTTGTTAGCGAAATTCTACTCTGTCAGCTTAGCATTTCAAGGAATTGGTCTGCATGCTCCGGTTTCCTTTCCTCAATCTTGATTCTGAGGCGGCGTTTGTGAGCATAGATGTTGTTCACGCTTATGTCGAGAAGGCGTGAGATTGTGGTTGCGTCAAAGCCGACGATGAGATAGCTGAAGATGGAAAAGTCGAGTTCTTTTAACTTCGGCATCTCAGTTCGAATATGCGACATGATTCCGTCGAGGTCTTTGTCAAGCATGGCCTCGAATGCTTTTCTGTTTTTGGAATCGTTCTTGACTTCGTTAATAAGCGATGTCACCTTCTTGTACATCAGAGATTCAATGTCTGTGCGTCCGTCTGCCTGAAAATATTGGTCAGCGAGGGTGCCGATTGTTTCGAATCGGCTTTTATATAGTGCCAGATACTTTCTTTTGAGCAGAGAATAGTCATTGTTTTGTTCGGCTTCATTCAACTGTCTTTTGATTTCTTCCGCATATTCAAACAGTTTTTCTTTTTCTTCCTGTTGCTTTTTGATATATCTGACAATCAGAAGAAGAATAATTATGGATAGAAGAAATGTGAATGTAATTATAGCAATCAGCCCTATCGTTCTTGCCTTTACCTTGTATTCTGAAGATTCAAGTTGAGTCTGGTAATAGTCTCTTTGATAAGTGGCTAAAGATTCATTAATAAGGTTTTCTATAATATTGTTCTGAAGATTGACAGTTGATATGTCATAGCTGTAGGCTGTCTCATAGTCCTTTAAATATGCAGCTATTCTTGATTTCCAGAAATGAGCGACAATTTCGTCTGAAACCTGGATTCCTTCAATCAGTTTGTTCGCTTCAGCATTTTTCCCGATTCTGTATAATGAATAAGCCCAGGCCCAATAATCCTTCTCCTCAAACTCAGCTTCGTTTTCATTTTCCGCTTTCCTGAATAGTGAGTCAATTATGTAGTAATTGACGTCCTCCATTTCTAATAAGGAATGAGCCATGTCTATCATTGATTGAATCATAATGTAGTCTGCTGACATAGATTCATCAATTATCTCTTTATATACTTTAACAGCTTGATCGTAGTCATCATTGTTATGCAGCGATACAGCCATTCTATATTTACAGCTTCGTTTATATAGTTCTGCATGAATGTCTGTAAAAACATCATAAGCTTTTTGAGCGTAAATCAGTTCGGCATGAGAATTATATGTCCTGTTGTATGTGTATGACATGGATGCATATGTCATACCCAAATAAAGACTGTCGCATCTCTCGGCAATCTTTTCCGCTTTCGAATATTCAAGTATGGCTTTATCGTATTCCTCCTGATTGAAATATGCTACGCCAAGATAGTACAGAGCCCTTGCCCGATTCTTCATCGGCCCGTGTTTCTGATAGTAATCCACTGCCACCTGTGCGATACTGTCATCAGCTACATCGATGTAATTCTTGTCCAGTGCCATTGCATGCAGGAGGGCGTGGTGAGCCTTGATTCGCGGAGTCCTGAGGTCTGATCTTTCTATGGATTCGAGTACGGTCAGGGCGCTGTCGGGACGCTCCATGATATAGCTTTCCACGTCTTTGAGCGTGTGGCTGATATTCTGGTTTAAACACGAGTAGAGGGTCGGAATAACTGCTATTATAATGAAAAGTCGTTTCATCCTCGGTAATTTTTCTGCAATTTACGATTTTTATCGTGAAATGTCCTATCTTTCCTCTATAAATCAAGATCACATACTATCTGTGTAGTCGCGGTGGCCT
>CAYXMV010000056.1:0-12164 GCA_964466235.1 uncultured Muribaculaceae bacterium
ACACGAATCCGATGTTGCCCTTGCGGAACTTTGTGCGGTCCTTTTCCTTGAGCTTGCCCACTTCCTGACCGAGAAGCTGATAGCTTCCGTCCGTCGGGTTGTCAAGAAGACCGAGGATGTTGAGGAGTGTTGACTTTCCGCATCCGGACGGTCCCATGATGGCCACGAATTCACCGTCCTTGATCTCGAATGAAACCTTGTTCAACGCCGTGGTCTCGATTTCCTCTGTACGGAAAACCTTGCTGAGTTCTGTTACTGTAATCATAATGTCTTGTATTAATTGTTAATGATTTATATTCTTTCTTATGTGATGATTTTTATAACACTATCGTGCCATAGTCTGTAAGTGTTTGTACTGTAGCGATTTGTGTGCTTTGTGGGCGAAAGGTGAATGTAAAGTTTCTTTACAGAAGTGTAAAATCCTCTCCGCTTTTAAAGCAACTGAATTCCTCCCTGCAGCCGCCTCATGGGCGGATTCATTCGTTTTTCAGCGACTCCACCGGATTGCTGCGCGATATGCGCAGACTGTTCGCTATGACGGTCGCCGTCACGAGAAGGACTATCACCACATCAGCGAGGATGAAATACCACGGTGAGAGGACAATCTTCTCAGAGAAGTTCTTCAGCCATAGCGACGCCGCGAAATATGCTCCCACATTGCCGAGGATGATTGCCGGTATGCTGACTCTGAGGATTTCAGCCACATAAAGACTGACGATTTCCTTCACGCTTGCTCCGTTGATCTTGCGCACGGCCATTTCCTTGCTCCTGCGCTGAGACTCGTCACGCACGTAGCCGATGAGTCCGAACAGAGCTATGATGATCGATACTGCACATCCTGCGATGACCGTGTTCCTCATCCTTCTTTCGTCAGAATATGCTTCACGCATCGAGTCCTTGTATGCCACTACATTCACGTCCTTGTCTGATATCCGTGACTGGATGGCCGACTCGATCTTTCCGATAGTTTCCTGAGACACATCGTCCACCTTGACCAGCATGTGAGGCATGTAGTCAGTTCCTGTTGTTCCGTAGAATCTTATGCTGGCTCGCGAGTCCTGATTGGTCAGGGTGTTGATCCTGTAGTCTTTATAGACACCGCTGATGGTGAACGCACCGTACTCGTCGTGCTCGGTGACATAGATCTGTTTTCCTACAGCCCCGTCGCTCCAGTCCTCATACTCGTTCATCTTCTTCACGAAACTCTCGCTTACGGCGATTTCCGAGCTTGTCTGAGGGTAACGTCCTTCCGTGAACGGAATTTCAAGCATCTCGAAGAGACCTGCTGTTCCCCAATACTGGTCGGCAATGTTGAACAGTTCTTCGTAGCCGTTGTCCATACGGAAGATGTTGTTTCCGGATGACGGATCTAAAGGCAGGCCGTATGACATCTGCACGTCCAGGACTTCCGGCATGGTCTTGAGTTCATCTATTACGCCCTGATGGAGTCTGCTGTCCGTGCCTCTCAATACCGTATAGAGAAGATTTCTGTATTCATATCCCGGTCTGTCGTTCACAGCCTTGCCGTACTGTGCGCTGATCACGCATACGAGGGTCAGGAGCAGGGTGCAGATTCCGGTCTGGACGAAGAGAAGCCCGAGTTTCCATATCCTCTTGTTGTCACCGTAATTCTTTATGGCTGCGCCTGCAGGAATCTTAGAATACAGGTGGCCCGGAATGATGGCAGCGATTATGAATACCGTCATAAGTACACCTGCAGCGGTGAAATAAGTACCGTTCACCAGGAGTGCATCCACCGGGACTCCTATGATGTCTCCGATTAAAGTCTTGAGCGTGAGAATGATTATGGCTGCGACAGCTGACGCCGAGGCGATGTCAATTGCAGCTTCCTTTGCCATTATCTCATAGATTTTCCGCCTTCCGGCTCCATAGCATTTCCTGACTCCCATCTCCCTCGATCTCTTCACCATGGCCGAAACCGACATCAGGATGTAGTTCAGAAGTGCTATCGTTATCAGCAGCACGGCTACGATGCTCAGTATGATGATCATGTTTCTTGTCTGCGCATCTGATGTGTATGCCCCGACGAACGGCACAAGATAATACCGGATGTCTATGCCTGATGCCTGAGCCATCTGAATCACTTCAGCGGGATAATTCTTCTCCTGCATCAGTCTGATCGCTGGGGCGAGCATGTCCGGATCTGTTCCCTCGGCCAATCTCACATATCCCCTGTATCTGTCGTTTCCTATCCAGTTCTCCGTAGAGCCTTTGCCGTATGATTCCATTGAAAGAAGTACGTCATACTTCACTGAACTGTGGTAGGGAAAATCCTTGAACACACCCTCTACTGTCATCTTAAACTGGGGCAGGTCCTCGTTTGAAATCACTTTTCCAATGGCTTCGGATATGCCTCCCAACTTTTCAGCAAAGCTTTCCGATACCATGACAGCCGCCATCTTGCCCAGGACCTGTTTAGGATTACCTGCAAGAATCTCTGTGTCAAATACATCGAAGAAACAGGTGTCGGCAATTATGATAGAGCCGTTGATTATATTCTTCTCCTCATCGCTGAACCTGTCGCTCTCCCAGATGAAGGTCGTTCTGGTCGCCGTCTCCACTCCCGGAACATATTCCCTGAATCCAGGGGCCACTGCACCTGAAATCTGATAGTAGTCGTGTTCCTCACCCTGCTGCGTGTATCGCGTACGTATCTGATAGATCGCCTCTGCATCCGTATAGCATCTGTCGTGGCTCAGTTCGTAGCACACCTTGGCGATCAGCAGCATTCCGATGGCCAGTCCTGTTCCGAGCGACAGTGCTTTTATTATTGTTTCTTTGATTTTCATGATTTTGCGGTTTAAGATCCCCGATCAGGTCGGGGATGACATTTAATTTAATAAAGTCTATAATGACTTTTTATAAAATCCTTGGTGACATTTTATATAATCGTTGATATGTTATCTGATCATAGCCTGCATTCCCAGACGTCATTGCCGGCTTGACCGGCAATCTCATCAAAATACCAACACCTCGTTATCCCCGAAATTGTCATATCCGGACGTTATCACCTTTTCTCCCGGTTCGAGCCCCTCAAGCACTTCATAGAACTGTGGGTTCTGACGCCCGATCCTGATCTCCCGCCTTACGGCCCTGCCGCCTTCCGGAGCCACGACATATATCCATTTCCCTCCTGTTTTCTGATAGAATGTGCCACGAGGTATCAGCACTGCCTTCTCCGGCTGTCCGAGCTGAAGATTGAGATAATAGGTCTGGCCTGTACGAATGTTGGAAGGCTGGTCTCCGCTGAATCTGAAGTCTGCCTGGAACTTGCCGCCGCGCACTTCCGGATAGACCTTCCGGATGATGGCATCGTATGTCTCGTTCTGTCGCTCGAAGGTAGCGGTAAGTCCTGCGCTGACCCTGTCGATGTAATGCTCGTCGATCATAGCCTCGATCTTGTGGCTGCCCATGTCGTTGATCTGACCGATTTTGGTACCGCTGCCTATCGACTGTCCCAGAACCACTTCAAGAAGGCCGAGCTCTCCATCTATAGGTGCCTTGACGGCAAGATTCTCCTTTCTCTTGCGGATTCTCTGCATGTTCACCTTCATGTTCTCAAGGCTTTCCACCATCTGCCTGATCTGCACGCTTCTGTACATGCTGTCCTGTTCAGCGCGGGCTAATGTAACCTCTAATTTCTTGCAGAAGAGTACATAATCCTCTTCGCTGCGCAGATATTCCTCTTTCCCGATGAGTCCTTCGTCGAAAAGCCTTCTCTGTGACTCGAGTGTGCGTCCTTTCCTCTTGACTTCAGTCTCAAGTTCGAGAATGTTGAGACTCAGCTGCATCTTCTCCTGCTCCATCTGTATCATGGTGTTTCTCAAGGCATTCTCCTTCTCTGCCAGATTGGCTTCCGAATTGAGGATCTCAAGGTCGAGGTCGTCGTTGCTGAGACGGACGATCACGTCTCCAGCCTTCACATGCGATCCTTCTTCACACACAATCTCCTCCACGATGCCTGCCTCTCGCGGGCTCACCTGAATCGTCGTCATCGGATGAACCTGACCGCTGATGCGTATATAGTCGTTGAATTCTCCGGCTGCCACCTCACTGACCGAGAGGGTTTCCCCGTTGACGCGGAGAGTGCTTGCATCATCGCGAAGTATGAGCCATAATATGAATACGGCTATGAAACCGCCGAACCACCAGGGGAGTGCTTTTTTGCTGAATAAGAGGGCTATGCCCTTTTTCTTTTCAATTACTCTATCCATTTTGATTAGTTTTTTTCAATTTAAAGTATCATTTCTTTCACGTCTATTTCAAGATCACGTCCATTGATGAAGTCATATAGTGTATATTGTCTGAGGGTGTAGTAGAATGTCCAGAAATTGCTGAGGTCGCTGATGTATTGCCTTATGGCGCTGTCATTCTCCGTCTGTGCCATATTTATGTCGGTCACGGTCGCATTGCCTTCCTTGAAGCGGTGCATGGTCAGGTCGTAGCGCTCCTTTGCAACGTTCATCGCCTTCTGTGACACAAGGCACTGCTGCCTCTGGTTGTTGAACTGGCTCACGGCCGTAAACATCTGACGGCGGAAATCGTTTTCCGACTGCTGCACCTGGGCGCGTACGACCTCCTGCGCCGCCTTTGCCCTCTGCACCTTGCCCTTACCCATGCCCCAGTCGAAGATAGGGATGCTGAAGGTTATGCCCACAGTCTCCTGATCGAGAAAATCCTTGAAGGCCTGAGGCAGTTCAGGACCGGTCTGTGACATTCCGAAACGCGCGTTCAGGGCAAAAGAGAAGCCGCGTGATGCCTTTGCCGCCGCCACCGATGATTCGGCATTGATCAGGCTGAGTTCGTTGTTCAGGCTGAATGTCGAATTGCTGAGTGATTTCTCCATCACCAGGTCATAATCCATCCTTATGTCCGGAAGCTCTTCCTCGAGAATAGGTTCGATAATGAAAGATTCATCATAGCCAAGGAGTGAGTTGAGCCTCATCTGTGCCTCGCGGACAGTGACGTCTGTCTCATTGATGGAAATGCTGTCGTTGAGCATTCTGAGCTCCAGCTGGAGATATTCAGCTCGTGTAACATTACCGAGAAGAAGCCTCTCCTTCGCCACTTTAAGCATTCTGCTTGAATTGTCGAAATTGCTTCTGCTGATCTCGTTGTTCATTTGGGCGAGAAGCAGATTATGGTATGCATAGACAGCATTGACCGTGATTCCTTCCATATCCTCAAGATACTGCCTCTTGCCTTTTTCGTATTCCTTTGGCTCAATGAGCTTGTCCCATTTGAACTGATTGTAGGTGAACAGAGGCTGATGGTATGATACCGTCACAGGCCTTGAATACCATGTAAGGCTTCTGTCATTGCCGAACTGGTCGATTCGTGAAAGATCTGCCGACACTGAAAGTGTGCCGCCGGTAAAGGTTATGTTCTGATTGATCTGCAGTCCGAGACTGTTCTGGAGATTGTTGCTGCTGACATAATTGAACGATCCGTCCTCATAGTTCTGAAGAAGTGTGAGAGACCTGTCGAAATCCATTATGTCGCCGTATAGATAGAATGACGGGAGACGGCTGGCCTTGTATGAACGGTAGGCCCAATATGTCGATACGAAAGCCTGTCTGGCTTCGAGTGCTTCCACCGAATTGTTTCGAGCCGTATATATTGCCTGTCCCAAAGTCATCTTGTTCTGCGCATGGATAGCTGTTGCAGCGAGGACGATTGCTGAAATTGTGGAGATGATACGATGCTTCATTTGTTTTATTGAAAATAAAAAGGATTTTTAACGGTTTTCGCCGGAATCTTGACATCAGACGTGCCAAAGTTTTCAATTGTTTGATATGTAATATGTTATATGGATTTTCTGAATGTCTGATGTGTAAAGTTTCTTTACACATTCTGTAAACTTTTTTAATCAAGACGGCAAAAGGAATCCTTTTTGAAATACCTCTCCTGCGGATATAAACACAATGAGTAATGGACAGCAATGATACTTTCATAAAGCTAAGTGACAGGGGCGACATGGCTCTGTTACGTGATATAGCGGCCGGTCGTGAGGATGCATTCATGGAAATAATGAACAGGTATCTTCCTCTGATTTCCCGCACTACATTCAGAATACTCTGTGACCGGAACGACAGCGAGGCGGTCACGAAGCAGGTGTTCATCTATCTGTGGCATAATTTCGAACGATACGACGACAGATTCACGTTGGAGGAATGGATTCTCCGGCGTACATTCTATTTATCACGCCTGAGGATAAGCCGACGGAGGATATTCCATCTGCTCGGGAGGCGTCCTGCACTTTTTGCCGTATCCAGTCCAAAGGTAGAAAATACAGATGACTACATCACGACCCAGGCCTGGGAACTTTTCTGCCGCTCTTCTATGAAGATGACACCTGTTCAGCGTGTGATCTTCACGTTGGTCGGTCTTGAGCAGTTGTCCCGGGATAAGGTCGCCTATATTACCGGACTTTTCAGGTACAGGGTCCGGATTGCTGAAGAAAGGGCTCAGAGAAAGCTCAAGGATGAGCTGGACGGATATGGCAAGGTCAATGACTATGAATCCTATGTCGGCTTCATGAGGAAGGTCTCGGACTCGCTCACGGATCTGGAATTGATAAAAAGGACGGTAATGACTGACATATCGGGCAAATGATTGGCCTAACCGGTGTCTGGCATTATATAAAGGTAGAATTCCTTTTGTTGAAGGCATATATTTTGATTTTCGGATTATCTGCACACACACGGGTAATCCGAAAATCGTATTCATATGGAAAAGATTCATCGCGAAAATTCGAAGAGGATTCAGACTTCTCTGCTTAATTCATTGGAAAAGAAGATTCTTGTATGGCTGGCCGGGAAACAGCCCGCATGGATGACTTCAGACAGACTCACAGCAATCGGCGTGGCAGGTTCAGTAATTGTCGCTGTCGGCTATGTTCTCTCCAACTACAACATCAACTGGCTCTGGTTAGCGACGGCCGGATTTGCCATCAACTGGTACGGAGACTCTCTTGACGGTACACTGGCCAGAGTCCGTAATACCCAAAGACCGATCTATGGCTTCTATCTCGACCATAACATAGACGGCGTCACGATGGCCATAATGTGCATCGGGGCAGGCCTCTCGGACATGCTGAATCTATACATCGCCATGGCTGTTCTGGTCGTATATCTTCTGCTGTCGATTTCCGTCTATATCAACGCCCATCTGAAGGGAGAATTCAAACTGACCTATGCCGGAATGGGACCTACGGAATTCAGGCTGATCCTGATGATTGTCAACACCCTTTTCATCTATATAGCTCCGCTCCGTGATTATGTACATCATTTCACCATCCTCGGTACTGATGTGGCTATAGGATCGTTTGATTACATAGGACTTGCTATTCTTCTGATACTTATAGTGATACATTTTCATAACTTCTTCACCGACGCCCGCAGCTATGCAAAGATAGACCCTCTTCCTGTCCGCAATGGAGCTGCAGACCCTCATGCCGGAATCCCTGTCCCTCATGCCGGAACCTCAGCCTCTCCCGTCGGCGGCGACGTCTCAGCCTTGACTGCCGGCAACGAAGTCTCAGCCAGTTCTGTCGTGAGCGAAGCCTCATGCTGTCATGTCAAGTGAGCGAAGCGAGCCGAGACATAGATATGAATATCAAGGAACCATTGTCGCGTTTCCCGAAATTCCTGCTGACAAGCGGAATAGGCACAGCCGTCGATACGGCTGTGCTATGGCTGATTTCACATCACGTGTTCCACAGCTATGCCGGGGACTATCTGCTCTCGCCGTTCATTTCCTTCGAATGTGCCGTGTTCACCAATTTCTGCTGTTCATTCTTCTTCGTATGGAAAGACAGGATCGAGAACCGGCGCAGTATCGGACTCTTTTTCCGCAAATATGGACTTTATAATGCTTCTGCGACAGTGGTATTTCTCATGAAGATGGGAATCCTCCTGCTGATCGAACTCTTTACGGGCTGGAACGTGGTCATCTGCAATCTTTGCGCCCTATGCATATCCGGCCTTATGAACTTCTCTATGGGTGAATGGGTAATCTTCCGTAAAAAGATACAATAATGCCGTTATTATCTAAAGACGAAATACAATCATATTCCGCAGCCCTGCGGAATCCTGTGGGCGAGGCCGCAGTGAACGCATTGATGCGCCTGCTTTCTGTGGATAGGCTCAACAGTCTGTACGACCGTCATTCATCAGTCAATGGGCCGGAATTCGCCGGTGCCGTTCTCGAAGATATTGGGCTTGTATATACTGTTGCTGATTCTTCCGGAACTCCCGTCGATCCAGATGAAATCGTTCCGGATGGTCCTTTCATAACCATAAGCAACCATCCGTGCGGTCATCTTGACGGAGTATGTCTCGTTGATCTCTTCGGCCGTATCCGTCCTGATTATAAAGTAATGGTAAACAGGATGCTGGCCCGGATTGAAACGTTGGGAGACAACTTCATAACCGTGACACCGACAGGAATGGAACGAACATCCCCCACGTCCTCAAGCATAAGCGGAATCCGCATGGCTCTGCAGCATCTCCGTAACGGTGGAGCCCTCGGACTTTTCCCTTCAGGTGCAGTCTCAGACCTGAATCTCGGAAATCTATTTGGCATCCGTCCGGCTTCCGGGCCGGGATCCGGAAACGAACCTTCAGTACGTGACCGCGAATGGCAGGAACCTGTGATACGCCTGATCCGTAAGGCCCATGTCCCGGTCATTCCTGTACGATTTATTGACGGGAACTCCCGCTTTTATTATTCTTTAGGACTGATTGACTGGCGTGTCCGCCTCCTACGTCTGATTCCGGAAGTATTCAACAAGGCCGGCAGACCCTTCCGTATAGTCATCGGTCCTGTGATAACACCTGAAATGCAGGATTCCATTTCTGATCTTTCCGATTTCAGCGACTTCCTCCGCTCAAAAGTATATTCTTTACTCATGTCCCGCAAGCCGCAAGATATTTAGAGAGGACTTGCGAGACTTTGCCCACCGCACTTTCCTTTGCCTATGTTACCCCTATCCTGAATCCTTTCCCTCGGGGAAAGGACTTATTGTCGGCCAGACGGAATCTGAGTCAAGGTCTTTCACTGTTGCGAAAGTTTTAGAAACAGTTTCTCAGAAACTTGAATTCTTTATGATATTTGAGCTATCTTTGCAGTCGAAAACCTATGACCATGAAAAGATTATTGCCAATAGCCGCCATATTGATCTCATCTGTCCTTTCGGCTCAGAATGCGACACTTATTTCCGAAACGGATTCAATTCCTTCGATACTCGAAAGAATAATCGAAGTGCAGAATGCCTCGACCGAGAAACTCAGCGGTCTCCGTAATATCAAGTCGCATATCAATCTTGAGTTCGCATCCTCGATGAACTCCTATTTTACGGAAAACAGTTTCGATGAACTTTCATTCAAGATCAATCGTGTGAGGCTCGAGATATACGGACGTCTGAACAGGCATCTTTCATACAATTTCCGCCAGTCATTCAACAAATACAGCAATCCGTATGCGGTTGACAATCTTTCCGGTTCCATCGAATATGCCAACATCACATGGCACCAGAGCGAGACCTTCGAGATGGTTGCCGGCAAGCAGTTTCTTGCACTTGCCGGTTATGAGGGCTATCTGAATGCTTTGAAGGTCAGGGAATTCTGTGAGTTCAACAATAATGTTGACGTATATCAGACTGGCCTTATGGGTATAATTCATCTCACACCGACCCAGCAGTTGACGCTGCAGGTCGCCAATTATCGCAGGGGAAACGACAGCGACCAATATATTTACGGACTGCCTGAAGGTGTGGAACCTGCGAAGGTCCCGTTTCTGGGAACTTTGAACTGGAACGGATGGTTTGCGGACGGAACTGTGCATCTGATGTATTCCGCTTCGGCCGGTCAGCTCGCCAGGGGCAGGAACATATACTATCTGATGTGCGGTAACATCTATGAAAAGGGACCGGTCATAGCTTATTTCGATGTCCTTTATTCCCAAAGTGCCCTCGACTATCAGCAGCGTATCACGACACTTCAGGGGCAGGGAAGGGGAATGCTTCCGGTAACTGCCCAGAATACCAGATACCTCACATTCATAGCAGACTTCGACTACCAGTTCCATCCGAAATGGAATGCCTATGTGAAGGGAGTCTATGAGACCGCAGGAGTATATGAAGCTAACGGCATATTCAACAAAGGCCGGTACCTGACTTCATGGAATGCCCAGGTCTGCCTCGAATGGTTCCCGTTCACGGAAGACAAGGGGCTCAAGGTCTTTGCACATTATGTATATAAAGGCCACAAGCTTTCCGCAAATGCAGATGCGCTCATGGCCTCTATGCCTGATACCCAGCGTGCCTCGATAGGCTTGGTATATGTGATTCCGGTGTTATAGCTCCCTACTCATTCCGATCGATGCTGTCATCCTGAACCGTCATTATGAGCGGAGCGAAGAATCTAAAGAATGTTGAGACTCTGCTCCTTGATCTTCTCCAATTCATCCTTCATCATGACGACAAGCTTCTGAATCTCAGTGTGATTGGCCTTGGAACCTGTAGTATTGATTTCGCGTCCCATCTCCTGAGCTATAAAGCCTAACTTCTTGCCGGGATATGCTTCATTGTCTATTGTCTCAAGGAAATATCTGCAGTGCTGGCGGAGTCGTACCTTCTCCTCATTGATGTCAAGCTTTTCGATATAGAATATCATTTCCTGTTCAAGACGGCTTGGGTCCGGCTCAGCCTTGAGCTCAGCAAAGCGGCTTAAAATTTTTTCACGGACCGCTGTCACGCGTTCCTTCTCGAAATTCTCCACCTGATCCGAAAGGGCAAGGATCCTCACCACCTTCTCCGTGACATCCTTGTACAGCACCTCACCCTCCTGGGCACGGAAAGCATTGATATTGGCAATAGCCTTATCTATACACTTTTCCACAGCAGGCCAGTTCCCATCATTGATGACTTCCTGCTTCTTGGAGTCCATGACTTCAGGCATCCTGAGGATAGTAGCCAGAAGGTCATTGGGATTATGCATCCAGAGGTTGACCGCGCCTATCTTTTCACCCAGATCGCTGATCTGCCGGTAGTACTGCATGGCCAGGTCCATGTTGATCTGCTTCGCATTCTCTGCAGCATTGGGTTCGAATGTCATGAACATATCTATGTTTCCTCTCTGAAGTTCCGCTGCAATCTTCTGACGCACAGCTATTTCCTTGTCCTTTGGGAGAAGCGATGTCTTGAGGCTTATATCAGCCGTCTTACCGTTGAGGGACCTGATTTCAACCGTAATCTTACCTTCTTCGAGAATGGCTTCGGCCTTGCCGTAACCTGTCATTGACTTTATCATATACTTGTTTTTCCGGTTTGCGGGCACAAAAATACAGAAAAATCCGTATATTCGCAGGATTATTTGCAAATTCATTATTACCAAGAATATGGAAGAGGTAAACAAAGAAGTTAACGAGACTAAGAATCTCAATTTCCTTGAGGAAATCATCGAGGCAGATCTTGCCAGCGGAAAGTGTGAATCTGTTATGACCCGTTTCCCGCCTGAACCTAACGGCTATCTTCATATCGGCCATGCAAAGAGCATCTGCATCAACTTCGGCCTTGCGAAGAAATACGGCGGAAAGACCAACCTCCGTTTCGACGATACCAATCCTGTGAAGGAGGATACCGAATATGTTGACTCCATCAAGGAGGACATCAAATGGCTCGGCTTCGAGTGGGAGAACGAAAGATATGCTTCTGATTATTTCGACCAGCTCTATGAGTGGGCAGAAGAGCTTATCAAGAAGGGACTGGCATACGTTGATGATCAGACTCAGGAGGAAATCCGTGCCGGCCGTGGTACAGTACAGGTGCCTGGTACAGAGAGTCCTTACCGCAACAGAAGCGTTGAGGAAAACCTCCGTCTCTTCCGCGAGATGAAGGCCGGAAAATATGCCGAAGGCGAGAAGGTTCTCCGTGCGAAGATCGACATGGCTCATCCTAACATGCTCTTCCGCGACCCTCTTCTCTACCGCATCATCCATGCACACCACCACCGTACAGGTGACAGATGGTGCATCTATCCGATGTATGACTACGCTCACGGCCAGTCAGACAGCATCGAGAACATCTCACACTCGATCTGCACCCTCACGTTCGCCGTCCACCGTCATCTCTACGACTGGTT
>CAYXMV010000057.1:0-12115 GCA_964466235.1 uncultured Muribaculaceae bacterium
AAATATATCAATAACTTATATATGGTTTCACCAACCAAAAATGTCCATTATACCATTATACCCAAAAATCCGGTCAAAACACGAAAAAACCGCAACAGAAGCACTTCTATTGCGGTTTCTTCGTGGTGTCACCGGGAATCGAACCAGGGACACAAGGATTTTCAGTCCTTTGCTCTACCAACTGAGCTATGACACCAGTTTTGTTCTGAAGAACTACCCTTCCTTTCGTTTGGGATTGCAAAGGTAGGCATTTTTTCTTTATCTGCAAATTTTTCTTCACATTTTTTCAAAAAAAGCATGAAGATCATTGTTGTTTGTGCGGAATGACGAATGATTTTGTATCTTCGCGTTCCTATGCATGGGGTCAATTACATATCCGTCATTCTTCCGCTCAGACTTGAGTGGGAGCCTTGCTATAGGGTATCTCTCGATACCGATGTGCAGATCGGCGACAGAGTCAAGGTGAAGTTTGCAAACCGGCTTTACAGCGGGGTCGTCAGCGCGACGGGAATCATTCCCGAGACTTCTCCTGAAAAGATCAGGACCATCGAATTTGTGGAAACGGGTATCGCAAGAGTCCTGCCGGAAGAGATTGCGCTTTGGAGAAGCGTCGCGGAATATTATCTCGCAACTGTCGGCGAAGTATATAAAGCGGCATATCCATACGGCAAGATAGACCTCGAAGAAGCTAAGGCCGCATCGCGGAAAAGAGCAGAAGACAGGAAAGACAAGGCACTTGCAAGGCTTGAATCCAAGATATTAAGAATGGAGGCAAGGCTCGGCAGGAAAAAGGAACTCGCAGAAAAGGCAAGAAAGGAGGAGAAGCGCATCTCATATATTATGGAAGCGGAAGATCTCGAAGCTAAAATCCTTGAAGTAAGGAAGGAGGCTGAACAGCTCGCATCTGCGCCCGCCCCGGAGGAAGATGTATGGAATACACTGCCTGCAGGGAAGCCGATAGACTTTTCTCCAGCCCAGAGAGATGCCGTAGAGCATATAAAGGATGCTTTTGCAGAAGGAAAGCCGGTCATGCTTCACGGTGTAACAGGGTCCGGAAAGACGGAAGTATATATGCATCTTGCACAGGATGCCATACTTTCCGGAGGTAATGTGCTCTATCTCGTTCCTGAGATTGCGCTGAGCAGACAGCTCGAGGACAGGCTGGCGGACACCTTTGGCGAAAGACTTCTCGTGTTCCATTCCGGAGAATCATCTGCAAACAGGATATGTACGGCTGAGAAGGTCAGGAACTGCAGCGGCTATATTGTACTGGGCACGCGGTCATCCCTTTTTCTCCCACATCATGACCTCGGTCTGATAATCGTCGATGAAGAGCACGACAGTTCATATAAGCAGGACTCCCCTGCCCCGCGATACAACGGACGTGACACAGCACTGATGCTGAGTCAGATACACCCTTCATGCAATGTCATACTCGGCTCGGCGACTCCTTCACTCGAAGAGCTTTATAACTGCCGGACAGGACGCCATAGGATAGTGACTCTAAAGGAAAGGTTCCACGGCAGCGAAGATTCGCAGATAGAGATAATCGACACCAAAGCGGAAAGACGCAAGAACGGGATGGTCGGCAATTTCTCGCGACGGCTCATCAGTCACATAGAAAGAACTGTCGCCGAGGGAGGACAGGTACTCATACTGCGGTCACGCCGCGCGTGGTCTCCCGTACTACAATGCGTGCAGTGCGGCGAAATCCCTAAATGCCCTCACTGCAATGTAAGTCTGAGTCTGCATAAGTCCGGCATGGTCAGATGTCATTATTGCGGATTCCAGGCCACATATACAGGGCATTGCAAGAGCTGCGGCGGCCCGCTGAAGCCTCTTGGCGCCGGCACTCAGAAGATAGAGGAAGAGACGGCCGAGCTCTTCCCACACGCAAGAATAGCCCGTCTTGACAGTGATACCGCCCAGAACCGAGGATTCGAGAAAAAGGTCATCCGGGATTTCTGCAACGGCGACATAGACATCCTTATCGGCACCCAGATGATCAGCAAGGGATTCGATTTCGGCAATCTGAGTCTCGTTGCGGTGATTGCGGCTGATTCCCTTGTCGGCATGCAGGATTTCCGCGCCGATGAGCGTGCTCATCAGCTGCTTCAGCAGCTGCGCGGCCGTTGCGGCCGACGGGCGCGGCGCGGACTGTTCGTAGTGCAGACATCACGTCCAGAACACCCTGTATATCAAAATCTTGCCACTAAAATAGAAGAATTTGACAGCGGACTGCTCGCAGAAAGAAAAGACTTCAGTTTCCCACCATACACGAGAATCGTGGAAATCACGGTAAAAGACCGTGACGAAGGCCGGGTTGAAAGAATGGCATTCTCTCTCGCGGAAAGACTGAGGGCAGCACGCCCCGCTTCAGAAGGACTGCTGAATGATCCTGTAACAGGTCCATATACTCCTGCCGTTGACAGGATAGCTGACATGCATATCCGGAGCATGAGGATAAGCCTCAAGAAAAACAGGCAGCTTTCGTCAGAGAAAGCCGCCCTTAAAGATATTGTATGCCGATTCGAGAAGTCAGAGAAATACGAAGGACATATTACTATCAATGTGGATCCGTCATGACCTGCGGTGTCCTGAAACAACATTTAGCTGACCTTCAAGAACTTCCATAGAAACAGGAGCACGACCGACCACTTCACCGTCAACCTCCGCCGGCTCCGCATCGGCTTCCTTTGCCGGAATCACCGTCACCTTACGGCAACGTGCCTGGGTCAGCACATCCACCTTATGGAAAGTCCCGGTAAAAAGTTTAGGAACTTCCTTTGCGATGGTCATCAGAGGAATATCCGGAATGACAGTCACATCTATAAGTCCGTCATCAGGTACGGCTAAAGAAGTCTGCCTCATCCCTCCTCCCGAATATCTGCCTGTACCGAAGGCTATTGACAGATAACGGCCGTCGAATACTTCTACCCCATCACAGACGATGGATGCACGCACAGGCACACGATGCTTTATACAATAGAGCAATGCACTGATGTACAGCTTCCTGCCCCTCTTACCCTGCTCTTTCTTCCTGTTCACAATCTCGCATACGCGGGCATCAAGTCCCACCCCTGCGATATTAGCCATGTATGACACATTGACGGGTTCGGCATCCATATCGGAAAAATCATTGACACAGACCTTTACCACATCCTGACGTCCTGTTACTTCTTCAGCAATCAGCTGAACCGCCGTCCTTATGTCCCGAGGAATACCGAATGACTTTACCCAGTCGTTTCCTGAGCCTACCGGTATCACAGAAAGGACAAAATCCGAAAAAGAAACACCTTCCGTGGATTCCACATATTCAGCTATACCGTTCAGAACATCATGAATGGTACCGTCACCGCCGACTGCAATGAATTTCCTGTAGCCTTCCGACGCCGACTTCCGGCTGAGCTCCGTCGCATTAAGCGCCCCACCTGTAAACCTTGCCTTATAGGCCACTCCCGCATTCTCAAGCATCACGGCAGCTTTCTTCCAGACCGAGCCAGCCTTTTTCGATGCGGCAAAGACATTCACCACTGCCATCCATTTTCCGATATTTCCCATATCTATACAAATTACTTGATTGCCTCCGTTGCGAATAACAACAATTTATCAACAAATGTAGTAAATAAAGGAATCGAATAAAATTATTTTTGTACTTTTGCAGAATATGTCCTAATAAAATTTGATTATGGGAAAAGTAATAGCAATAGCCAATCAGAAAGGCGGTGTAGGAAAGACGACCACCGCCATAAATCTTGCAGCCTCGCTGGCCGTGCTTGAGAAGAAGGTGCTCATCATTGACGCCGACCCTCAGGCCAATACGACCTCAGGACTCAACTTTTCTCCGGACAATGACCAGAAGAGGACGCTTTACGAGGTTATGATCGGAAAGATCGACATCAGCGACACACTAATCCAGACTGAAATAGCCGGCCTGCACATGATTCCGTCGCACATCAACCTTGTAGGAGCTGAAATCGAGATGCTCGAGAGCGACAACAGGGAATCTGTCCTGAAGAACGCCCTCGCCCCAATCAGAGACAATTACGACTACATCATCATAGACTGCTCTCCGTCACTCGGCCTCATAACCGTCAACTCGCTCACAGCAGCGGATTCGGTGATGATACCGGTACAGCCGGAATTCTTCGCCCTCGAAGGTCTCGGAAAACTTCTCCAGACTGTCAGGCTCGTACAGGGAAGGCCGAACCCGTCCCTTACCATCGAAGGATTCGTAGTGACAATGTTCGACGGAAGGACAAAAGTGCATAACCAGGTGCTCGGCGAGCTGCGCGAGCATTTCGGGAACATGGTATTTGAGACCATAATCCAGAGGAACATACGTCTGAGCGAGGCACCGTCACACGGAAAGCCTATCATTCTGTATGATGTGATCTGCAACGGTACGACCAATTATCTCAACCTTGCAAAGGAAGTACTCGAAAAGAACAGCTAAAATCACTGAAAGATGAGCAGACAGCAGAGAGGATTAGGAAAGGGACTCGGTGCGCTTCTCGGAGGAGATGCCGACCTGAGCCAGATCAGAAAGCCGGTAGGCTATGTCAATAAGGAAGTCGTGAGCGTCGAGCAGCCCCGGCAGGGCGGCACGGCGGACATCATGCGTATTCCGGTTGACATGATTGAGCCTAATCCGTTCCAGCCGCGGATGAACTTCGGCCAGGAGGCTCTTGAAGAGCTTGCGGACTCCATAAGGACCCTCGGCCTCATTCAGCCTATCACCGTTCGTAGGAAGGCAGACGGAAGATACCAGATAATCAGCGGAGAACGACGTTTCAGGGCTGGACGCCTTGCCGGACTCGAAATGATGCCGGCCTACATCAGGGATGCCAATGACCAGGGCATGCTCGAGATGGCCATCGTCGAGAACATCCAGAGAGAGAACCTCGACCCTATAGAGGTAGCGATGAGCTACCAGCGTCTTATCGAGGAGTGCAGCCTCACTCAGGAGCAGATGGCCGTCAGGGTAGGAAAGAAGCGTGCTTCCGTGACCAATTATCTCAGGCTCCTCAAGCTGCCTGCAAAGATACAGCACGACCTCAAGGTAGGACTTCTAAGCGTCGGCCATGCAAAGGTACTTCTCGGAGTGGAGGATCAGGCCCTGCAGGAACACCTCTGCGACGTGGTGATCAAGGAAGACCTTTCCGTACGTCACCTGGAAGAGATGATCAAGAAGATGTCGGAACCTAAGAAGAAAGCCGAAGATACTGCCGGTCAGGAACTTCCCGACGAATATTTCAAGGTTCTGGAAATCGTAGGCAAATATTTTGAAAACAACATAAGCCTCAAACGCAGCAACGGAGGAAAAGGGTCGATGACGATCCACTTCAGTTCTGACGACGAGGTCAGAAGATTCCTCAAGGCGCTTGAGGAATCAAAATTCTGATCCGCTTTAAAATGCATAAGAGACTATTTAAATATATACTGACAACGTTCATCTGCCTGACATGCTTCGCCACAATCGGCAAAGCCCAGTTCAAGGAAGAAGCCTTTTCGCAGACATATAACGACCAGACTGATTCCACCGCCACGGCAGACACCACAGACAAGGTATTCTCGTTCAAGGACTGGGCGGGTGGCATGGCGCATAAACATCCCATCCAGATAGGTACAATGTTCGCCGGATCCGTAATCATGCCCGGAACAGCACAGATATATAACAAAGACTATTGGAAACTGCCTGTCATATACGGAGGAATCGGTGCGTTGGCAGGAACAGGAGGTTATTATCTCCATAAATTCAACAAGTCGAAGAAGGCACTCGAGAAATTCCAGACAGAAAAGCTCGCATACGAAAATGAGTTCGGCATGGAATACCCATATCAGGCACCGCTTCTCGACACCAGATCCAAGACTACAGGTACATGGCTGATGGTAGGAGCCGGATTGGTCTATTGGGGTTCGCTGCTCGACGGAGTCGTATGCTTTGAAAGCGACAAGGAGCCTCTTCCCGGAAGAGCCACACTATATTCTGCACTCCTTCCCGGACTCGGACAGATATACAACGGAGAACTCTTCAAGGTACCAATCTATTGGGGATGCCTCATGGGATCGGTCTATTTCCTTACAAACAACAACACCAACTATCACAGATTCAAGAGAATACACAACGAAGCCTCACAGCCTGACAGCAGCAGTCCCATCTCTGCCGAGACGGCAAAATACTATAGGGACGTCTATAGACGGTACAGAGACTATTCGATTGTAGCGACGGCGCTCTTCTACTTCCTTCAGGTACTGGATGCGAATGTCTTTGCATATATGCATGACTTCGAGGTCACGGATGACCTGACGATGAATCTTGAACCCGCGGTCATCGCTCCGGACAATGCATACGCCATACACAGGACAAGCCCATCGTTCGGGAACACACAGAATGCAATAGGCCTGAAGATAGGATTCCGGTTCTGAAAACCCCTGAAAAGAATATGAACACACAAAAGATAACAACCCTGATCATCGCGGCTGCTATGCTCTCGACGAGTGCCGCAGCCCAGACAAAAAGCCAGCTTAAACAGGAAAACTCACAGCTCAAGGCCCGGATCGACTCCCTGAACAAGGAACTGACCAAGACTCGCGCCGAACTGCAATATACAGACAGCCTTGCAAGCGAGCTGATTACCCTGTATGAAGACAGCGAAGTAAAAAACACTTATTCCATCGCTCCGGAAGACTACACTGCAGAAGTGTCGGACAGCCTGCTGAATGTCTGGTATCTTCAGAACCTCATCAGCCAGAGCGAGGAGGATCTCTATGACATGGATTCCGTGAAATTCGAGTCCGATGTGCCTGATTCCGTCTATATCGAAAGGCTCAGGCAGATGAACTCATTCATAACTCTTCCATATAACAGCATCGTAAAGAACCATATCATCAAATATTCCGAGAAGATGCCGAACACCATAGGCAAGATTCTCGGACTGTGCGACTACTACATGCCGTATTTCGATGAAATCTTCAACAAATACGACATGCCTGAGGAGCTCAAGGCAATGGCTGTCATAGAATCTGCCATGAATCCTCTTGCCGTGTCACGAGCAGGCGCAAAAGGAATGTGGCAGTTCATGTATTCCACAGCAAAGATATACGGGCTGCACATAGACTCTTTCGTTGACGAACGTCTCGACCCCTTCAAGGCTGCTGAGGCCGCAGCACAGTATCTTCAGGACTCATACGCCATCTTCGGTGACTGGAACCTCGCCATCGCCTCATACAACTGCGGTGCCGGCAATGTGAACAGAGCGATACGGCGAAGCGGAGGAAGCCGCGCATTCTGGGACATCTATCCTTATCTTCCACGTGAGACAAGAGGATATGTACCGGCATTCGTCGGCGCACTATACACAATGAGATTCTACAAGGAACACGGCATCAAACCGGTAGCTGTAGAACTTCCTGCACCAGTCGATACCTTCGTAATCACAAAGAAGCTTCACCTCAAACAGGTAAGCGAGCTCACCGGGGCTCCCCTTGACGAGCTCAAGAACCTCAATCCTCAGTACAGGCATGAAATCATTCCGGGAGACAGCAGGGAATATATCCTCCGTATCCCATACAGATATACTAACGCCTTCATAGACAACGAGGACTCGCTCTACAGACACAAGGCAGACATATATTTCAACCCTGTGACTCTCAAAACGATACAGGACGGTGGCGATGGAGAGATGATAACCTATCGCGTCAAGAGCGGAGACTATCTCGGAAGGATTGCAAGCCGATACGGAACCACGGTGGCAAAGATCAAGAGATGGAACAACCTCAAGAGTAACAATATCCGTGTAGGACAGAGACTCATAATATACCGCGGAGGAAATGCACCGGTATCCGCTTCGACATCATCATCATCTTCTTCAAAGAGCCAGGCTGAAGTAAGCGGAGGTACCGTTTACGTCGTGAAGAGCGGTGACGCATTATCGACAATTGCCGAGAAATACAAGGTGACCGTGGCACAGCTGAAGAAATGGAACAACCTCACCGGCAACAACATCCGCGTAGGCCAAAAGCTCATTGTAAGCCAACAGGCTGCACCTGCACCGGACAAGACAGAGAAGCCGAAGGAACAGACGAAGAGCAGTACTGTCAAGACGAACGATCCGAACATCGGATATACGGAATACATCGTGAAGGATGGGGAATCGCTGTATATCATAGCCAAGAAATATCCAGGAGTAAGCGCACAGAACATCATGGATTTCAACGGCATAGGCTCGAACATCAAGCCAGGGATGAAGATTAAGATCCCTAAACTCTAAAAGGAGAACATACATTGAAGTCTAAGCTCGGCCCTGCCGGGCTTCTTCTTTTCCTCATCCATGAAAGGATACCCGGTATAAGCCGCTCTGGCATAAACCTTTCCCCACCTTGCAAATTTCCACGAAACAACAGCCGAGGCCCAGGCTCCCCTACCGTAGAATGCCGGCACGTTGAAGCTTCCCGGCGCATCTCTCTCGTATGAATATATGCGGTCGTCCCAATTGTCAACAATGAATATTCCTGTCTTCAGATATGCTGAGAGAGATGATGTCTTATATCCGCATTCTACATAAGCAAGCCCAGACAATCCTATGCAATACAGCAGATTTGCCCGGGTATTCACGACTACCGGTCCGGAACTGAAAGAAAGATCGGCGCGCAGGTCTGTCCTTGATGTCCGTCCCCAATCCCTGATTCTTTCTTTGGCCCGCAGCTTCAGGACAAACATATCCGTAAGATGTTCCCAGACCGCTTCAATCTTCATCTGACGGTTATGTTCATCAGCCTTGTCCTTTGGCTGAGGGAAATATGCGGCATCTACAGATATTCCTATAATATCCCTTCTGTCGGCACTGAGGTACTCAGCGGCCATGGTAGCCGAAAATTCATCGGAACATGAGGTCGTACTTCTCTGAGCTCCGCTCCACGCAGAGGAATATGAGGCAGGATATGCCCTGACCATTACGGCTGAATGCCACAGTTCCCCGACAGGGAAAGAGACTCCGGCCAGGGCAGCCGGCACTTTGGCCATCCAGTCAAATGATGATTCTGCAAATACATCTGTTCCTCTGATGCACCAGGCCGCATCAATTGAAGTTTTTCCATCCCCTATCCTGCCGTCAAACGGATTCAAGTCGAAATAATGCGTCATGCCGATCTGACCGGAGCGATGGTTCCATTGCATATTGAAGGCTGGGAGTACAGACATTTCATCAGGTTCGGAAGATATATTGCGGATACCCGGCAAAGCGACAGATGCATTCAGGTCCAGATGCCCGGCACGGACCGAAACTGCTGCCCCTGTCATGGCAAGACCTCCGGTAAAAGAACTGGAACGGGAATATCCGGAAGCCCTGCGCATAAATGTTGACGGGGACGTCAGTCCGCTCATTGACATGCCGTTCCACAGTGCCAGTCCCTGTCCGAATCTGGCATTATAATCCCCTACGATCAGCCGGACGGGAAGTTTTCGTGCCTCCCACTCCAGCGAACCGGAAAAGGAGTCAGGCATCGATCCTGCAGCCGAAGCTGAGCGCGATGCCGCGATGCCTGCAGATATTCCGCAAGCGCTCTCTACAGAATACCGGAGGCCATAATTCCATTGCATAGGCACGCCTTCCGAGGGTTTTATGCCTGCCCTGACCGCAAGGTCATTCCATAGGCCGGATCCGGATACCGCGCCAATATTTCCGCCTTCAAGAGAGATGAACGGCTTGATGTTTTCAACAAACGCCTCGCTGAAACCGTCTATTGCCGCCAGTTCTCCGAAAGAAAGCACATCCCCGTGCCTCATCCTGTAATCAGCAAGCGAAGCCGCCTGATAAGCGTTCAGGAGCCCGCCAGCAACAAGTCTTGAGGATGATACATGGTTTATCTTCAGAGGACGCTCCAGCAGAATCATCAGTCTCTCAACCTCATACTCGTCCACATCTTCAGGGCTGCCGGCCCCGACGAGACGCATTATCGCGTCCATATCCGATATATTCTGGGCAGCTGAATGCAGACAGACAGAAAACATCAGGACAATTAAAAGTTTCATTCGCCACATGACATCAGTCTTTTCCGGCAAAAATATCCCCCAGCTCACATAAAAGTGTTGTTTTACCCAAAAACAACAGCAGATTTTTCTTTTTTTTTATGCTTTTGATTATTTTTGTATGTTTTTACAAGATTTCAGCATGAAAAAAATTACTCTGAAGGACAAGACCTTCAAGACTGCAATCCCTTACGAGAAGATTTCTGCGGCAATCGATGAGGTAGCCGAAAAGATCAACAAGGATTTCGTCGGATGTGACGACGTTCCAGTACTTCTCTGTGTGCTCAACGGCTCCATAATGTTTATGGGCGAGCTTATGAAAAGACTCAAATTCGACTGTCAGATCATCTCGATCAAGCTCACATCCTACGAAGGAACCAGCACGACGGGACGCGTAAAGCAGGCCATGGGACTTACTGCCGACATCACAGGCAGACGAGTGATTGTCATAGAGGACATCGTCGATTCCGGCAACACCATTGTAGAGCTCAAGAAGATACTCGAGGAAAAGGGTGCGGCAGAATCAAGGATCTGCACCATGCTGCTGAAGCCTGATGCCTACAAGAAGGACGTCAGGATCGACTACACGGCCCTTGAAATTCCGAATGACTTCATTGTCGGATTCGGTCTCGATTATGATGAAATCGGAAGGAATTACAAGGACATCTATGTCCTTGACGAATAGAAAACCAAAACCACAAAAATGAAATATTACATTCTCTTTGGCCCTCCGGGTGCAGGAAAAGGCACTCAGGCCACAGCAATGGTTGAAAAATACAACCTACACCACATTTCTACCGGAGCGCTTCTCCGCAAGGAGATTGCTGCAGGTTCAGCACTCGGACTCCAGGCAAAAGCCCTGATCGAGCAAGGATGTCTTGTTCCGGATGAAGTGGTAGAGGGTATGATAGAAAACGAATTCAATACGGTGACCGGAGTTGACGGATTCCTTCTTGACGGATTCCCACGCACGCTGCCTCAGGCTGAAGCTCTCGATGCCATTCTTGCCAAGACTTCAGATGAAGTCACCGCTACCGTTTCCATCATGATCCCCGATTCCATGATTATGGAACGTATCAAAGGAAGGGCTTTGAAGGAAGGACGCGCCGACGATGCAAGCGAAGATGTAATCAACAACAGGATAACCACTTACCATAACCAGACCGAGCCTCTGATCGGTTTTTACGAAAAGGTCGGGAAATACCATGAAATAGACGGTACAGGCACAATAGAAGAAGTACAGCAGCGCATATTCGCTGCCATGGACAGATTCTGAAACCGAAAGATTTAGTAGAAAGCCGGCTGCATGATCGACTGCAGCCGGCTTTGTCGTTATATCACATTCTGTCTGCCGATGATGCCCCGCTCACTTCCACCTCACTTCTGCAGTCTCCGCTATAAGATATATGCGAGGCTCCAGAAGCGGTTCCTGTGAGTTCTTCCGAGCAATGAAGATATGCACCGCTGGCTCCGGAAAGAGTTACAGAGGCTTTGACGGCCGAGACGTATGCGTTCTTTGACGATATATGGGAAGCTCCCGATCCCACCACTTCATAGACCGGCGCCGTTCCGCTGATGTCGGCTTTGGAAGCACCGGAAGCAACTACCTTGAGATTCCGGGTATCGACACATGCCCTGATTCCTGATGCTCCGCTCAGGGATATGTGGAAATCCTCGGATACGAGAGTCTCCGTTGCGGTAAAATTACTTGCTCCTGATATAGAGATGCTTTTCAGAGCAGTGCTTGCCGGAAGAATGATGTCGATACGTCCCCCGTTGAATACCGGAGCATCGTCATCAATACCGATCTCCAATTTTCCGTTCCTGACCCCGAATTCAAAATATTCCATGACAAGGCTGTCCGCCGTCACCGTCATGACCGACGCCTCGGAAGAATAGTCAACATTGACCGCATATGAGATCATGAGCTCTGTATAGTCATCAGGAATCTCGAAGGTTCTTGTAACTTCAACATCAGAAAGTGGCTTGATCGTCACTGCGCAGCTGCATGCCATTTCCACGGCTGCAATATATAATGGTCCCCAGAAGCTGGACAGGTTGTTAAGTTAAATTTTAGACTTAACT
>CAYXMV010000058.1:0-11940 GCA_964466235.1 uncultured Muribaculaceae bacterium
AAAGGAGATACAACGGTGAAATTGCGGCAGCCCGTGAGGAGGGAATGGAGAAGGGCATGGAGAAAGGTCTGGAAAAAGGCCGAGAAGAAGGGCGTGAAGAGGGCATAATGAACGTAGCACGCCAGATGAAAAAGATGGGACTGCCTGCTGATACTATAGCCGAAGCTACAGGACTTTCCCTTAAAGAAATCGAGAGACTATAGTTCAGGACACTGACCGGACAGGCCAATATAAACATAGAGCATCAGAGAGAAATCTCTGCTGCTTTTTTTTATGTTCAACGTTTCTGTTGTCACGAAGTATATAGAATGTCCTTTACCTTAAAGATATGGGGACAATATTATTAAGAAACTACGCGCCCCGATATATCAATTCAAGCCCCCGCGGAGCGGTGGGAAAGCCGTTCCGCTTTTTTCATCTGAGAAGATACAGCCACCGGCAGATCGATTCGATAGTTCAGCCTGATTAAGGACAATTCTGACAAAGTCGAGATGGTGACGGCGATAGTCAAGTAGTTGCCGATCAACCCCTTAAAATGTTTTTCTGACATTCGGAAGTATAACTGCCAAGGCAGTATCATGCCAGTAGAACAGTTGCCCGAGACTTGTCATGATAAATCTTACACTCTGCACCTGATTCGGATGCATGGATCAGTAGCGGCAACAGCTAAGTACAGGAGATAAACTACATTATCTTCGTTTATCTCCTGTCCGATTGTTATTATTTCTCTTTGAAGCTGATTGCGAATCCGCCGCCCGGTGCCATTGTGATCGGAAGAACGTCAGCTGATGTCACTGTCTTTTTCTCGATCTTGTAGGCCTGTGGGTTTTCTCTGTAATGTGCATCCTCGGCATCTGCATAGATTGTCGCTTCGTATGTCTTGCCCGGATCGAGGAAGTTCATCGGAACCTCGAGGGTACGTTTGTGGTCATCGGTCACACCGCCGCAGAACCACTGGCCGTTCTTTTTGCCCTGGCGTGCTATCACTACATATTCACCCGGCTCTGCAAGGAGGTATTTTGACTGTATCCAGTCGATGTCAACATCCTTTATGAACTGGAATGCATCCATGAACTGAGCGTAATGCTCAGGAAGGTCTGCAGCCATCTGGAGCGGTGAGTAAAGGGTCACGTAGAGGGCGAGCTGATTGGCGATCGTAGCGTTCACCCATGAGGTGTTCCTGCCTTCTGTGACTGATGCAAGATCCTGGACGAAGATACCTGGAGTATAGTCCATCGGTCCTCCGTTCAGACGGGTGAAAGGAAGGATTGTCACGTGGTGCGGCATAGTTCCGCCGAATGCCTGATACTCTGTTCCGCGTGCTGCCTCTGCACCGATGAGGTTAGGATATGTGCGGCAGAGACCTGTAGGGCGAACCATTTCATGGCCGTTGAGCATCACTTCGTGCTCGGCAGCCTTCTTGACTACATGCATGTAGTGGTTGATGAGAGACTGGCTGTAGTGGTGCTCACCGATAGGAAGGATGTCGCCTACATATCCGCTCTTGATGGAATTGTATCCGTACTTGTCCATAAGGTCGAGAGCCTGGTCGAGGTGACGCTCATAATTGCGTACTGATGAAGATGTTTCATGGTGCATCATGAGTTTGACACCCTTCTTGTGCGCATATCTGTTGAGTGCCTCTATGTCGAAGTCAGGATATGGAGTGACGAAATCAAAGACATAATCCTTATTGCAGTTTGCCCAGTCTTCCCATCCTTCGTTCCATCCTTCGACGAGTACCTGGTCGAAGCCGTGTTCTGCGGCAAAGTCGATATAGCGGCGTACATTTTCATTGTTGGCCGAGTGGCGTCCGTTAGGAGTTGCAGATGCATAGTCTGTCTTGCCAAGCTGAACGGAAGCGAAATCGTCGGTATAGTTCCAGGAGCCCTTTCCTGAAATCATTTCCCACCATACACCTATGTACTTTACAGGCTTGATCCATGAAACATCCTCAAGGACGCATGGGTCATTGAGATTGAGTATGAGGCGTGAGGCGAGCTGTGCCGTCGCGCTCGGAGCCACCTGGATCGTACGCCAAGGAGTGTTGCATGGGGTCTGCATGCGGCCCTTCCAGCCCTGTGCGTCAGGGGTAAGGTGTGAAACGAATGTGAATGTCTTAGGGTCAAGGTCGAGGTGCATGCAAGGATAGTCGAGAAGGGCAGCCTCGTGAATGTTGATGTAGAGGCCGCTGTCCGTACGCATCTGGAGAGATGTCTGGACACCGTTCACAGAGAATGGAGTCTGTGAGTCGTTAGGGTTGATTGCCGCCTCCATCTTTGCGCTGATTTCGCTGAGACGTGACTCCACGAAGTTGTACTCCTGGGTGTCATAGTCGCCCGGTACCCACCATGCAGTGTGGTCGCCTGCAAGGGCGAACTGGGTGAGCTCTTCCTTGATCACGAAATAGCTGAGCTTCTGCTGGTAAGGAAACTCATAGCGGAAGCCGAGACCGTCGTCATAGAGGCGGAAACGGATGGCCATCTTCCTGTCGGTAGAGGTCTGCACGAGGTTTACGAGAAGTTCGTTGTAGTTGTTGCGGATCTGTGACTCCTCACCCCATACAGGCTCCCATGTCTCGTCAAAAGAAGCAGTTTCAACGCCTTCTACAGAAAAACCGTCATAGAAAGAGTTGCATGGCTCACGGTCTTCCTTTGAAATGGTACCGTCTGCATTATAGACAAGTTTCTGTGCCTTAAGCACACCGCGGAATTCGAATCCGAGGTTTGAAGGAAGGATGACCTTCTGGTCACCGTAGTTGAGGGAGTACTGAGGGGTACCTTCCGCTGTGAGCTGGAAGGTCATCTCCATGTTGCCTGAAGGTGACTTGAGGGTCTGGACGTCAGTCACCGGGCCCTGTTTTGGGGCGCAGGCTATCGCCGTCATGGCGATTGCTATTGCTGAAAGTATTTTCTTCATATTGTTGTTTTATAGATTTCTCCATTCTCCTTCGACATCGCCCAGGGCAGTCGGAATGACAGAATCTCCGGGCTTCGCTCAGGATCAGTCGAAATGCCGTGTGACTATTTTTTGTATTCAACTATAAGGACTGACTGAGGCGCAACGACCGTTGCATCTGAAACCTCGCAAGGCTCGCCTGTCATCACATCAACTCCACCTTTGAGGCCTTCCGAAATCTCGGCATAGTATGTCCATGGAACATTCTTTGGCTCAGCTGAATTGTTGACATATACAAACACGACATCGTCGTCATCATAGCGGAAGAATCCGTATGTGTTGTCACGGGTCATGAAATGCATAGTCTTGCCGTTGTGGATGACATCCTTTGTCTTTCTCCATTGGAAAAGGTGGCTGACATAATTGAAAAGGTCAGCTGCCTGTCCCTCAGGAACTGTAAGGCCGTCAGTGTTCTTTGTAGCCTTTGCGCGGCCTTCCGCAGAGAAGAGGTCCATCTCGTCTCCAGGCCATCCGCCAGGGAAGTCAACGCGGAGACCGCCGTGATCGCTCGGGAATTTAAGGTTGTTCGACACGAACATGAGCTCGTCGCCGGCAAAGATCTGTGGAATGCCTCGCATTGTAGCCATCAGAGCCATAGCGATCTTCACGAGGTTCGGATTCTTGCGGAGAACATCACCGATACGTTCTGTGTCGTGGTTGCCCGGGAAGATCATCATCTTCGAGAGATCATGATATACGAAGTCATGAGAAAGGATGTCATAAACCCTAAGGATTCCCTGTCCCCAACCCGGATTATCCTCATTGAGACCGGCACGCATTGCATCGTGGAGCGGAAAGTCCATGATTGAAGGGAGGTGCGAGTCGAAGCCGTCCTTGTTGGCGTTTCCTCCCTGCCAGTATGCAAGCTGAGGGATGGATGCTGTCCAGCATTCACCCACGATATTGAAGTTCGGGTATTCATTCATCACTGCCGCGCACCACTCTGACATAGGATCCTTCTCATTGTATGGGTAGGTGTCCACACGGAATCCGTCGAGATCGGCCCACTCTATCCACCAGATAGCCCACTGCTGGAAATATTTCAGCATATATGGGTTGTCGAGGTTCATGTCAACCATGGATGTATCGAACCAGCCGCTCTCCTGTATGTAGAGGTCATGCTTCGATGCATTAGGGTCCATGTTGGTTGAAAAGACGATGTTGGAGCCTGTGTATGTATCGAATACATGATACCAGTCCTTGAAAGGAACATCTTCCATCCACCAGTGGCCCGAACCGGCATGGTTAGGGACGATGTCCATGATGACCTTAAGATCCTTCTCATGAGCCTTCTCGACATAAGTCTTGAAGAGGTCGTTGTCACCGAAACGTGCATCGATGTGATAATAGTCCGTGCATGCATATCCGTGATATGTGGTGACAGGGAGGTTATCCTCAAGAAGAGGGGTACACCAGATCGCCGTCGCACCGAGGTCGGCGATATAGTCGAGGTGGTCGATGATACCCTGGATGTCACCGCCGTGGCGTCCGAATGGCTTGCTGCGGTCTGCCTTGTCCGGCATTGAAGCAACAGAGTCATTGCTGGTGTCGCCGTTTGCAAAACGGTCCGGCATGATGAGATAGATCATATCCGACGTGGTGAAGCTTGTGCGCTCCGCAGAACCGTCCTTGCGTGCTGCAATCTCGTATGGATATTTGAAAGACTGACCGTCCTTCGAAAATACTATATAATAGGTACCCGGACGGGCATCTGCAGCTATCTTCACGTCAACGAAGAGATAGTTCGGGCTGTCGGCCTTGTTGACCTTCTCTACTGATACCCCTTTGCCGCCTTCGATTGCGACATTATAATCAGATATGTTTTCGCCCTGGACGAGGAGCTGAAGAGGCATCTTCATGCCTGTCCACCATGAGAGAGGTTCTACACGGGTTACCTGTTCTGTCGTTGCGTCTGCCACTGTGGCTGGATCAAAGGATGGGCCTGAGCATGCCACGAGGGCTGCTGCGGCTATTGCCATAAGGAATTTCTTCATATTATTGCTGTTTAATTATTCTTCACTTCGTTCAGAATGACAGAAATTACTCTGCAGTTATTTCGTATGACCAAGGAGCCTTGAGCTCAGCCTTTACCGTAACTTTGTTATCAGGAAGTGTGCGGGTGAATACGAGAGTGCTGTCATCCGTTGACACGACCTCGAACTTGCCGCCCTTGTCACCTGCTGCAAGAGCAGGATTTGCATGACGGATGTCGATGAGTTCCTTGTAGAAATCGAAATATCCGTTCTTCTCCCATGCAGGAATGTGGTCCTTCTCGAAGAATTCGAATCTCTTGTTCCATCCCATTTCCTGGCCTGTATAGATGAGAGGCTGACTGTTCGGAAGGGTGAATGTAAGGACAGCCATCACCTTTGCTGCGTCTCCCATCCTCTCGAACTCTGTTCCGGCCCATGAGTTTTCGTCATGGTTTGAAGTGAACATGAGACGGAATGCGTCTGCTGGTGTGTTTGTCGCATCCTTAGCCACATACTCGAGAAGTTCAGGAATGTTCTTCTCGCCACGTGCTATCGAATTCATGAGATGATGAAGTTCCCATGCATATGAAGCATTGAAGTCTGAAAGAGAGTGGAGAAGCGGTTCCTCGCCTTCTGCAAGCCAGTACATGTGAGGGTAATCTGCACGAAGTCCGGCGATTGTCTCCTGCCAGAACTCGAGAGGAACCTCGCATGCCATGTCGCAGCGGAATCCGTCGATACCGCGCTCCATCCAGAAACGGAGTGCGTCCTGCATTCCCTTCCATACTTCCTTGTTCTCATAATTGAGGTTTGCTGTGTCAGACCAGTCTGCTGTGAATGTCGTATTTCCTTCTGCATCACGCTCATACCAGTCCGGTGCCTGTCCTGTCACCCATACTGCATCAGGTGAAGTGTGGTTAGCCACCCAGTCGATCACCACGCGGAGTCCGAGCCTGTGGGCTTCTGCCACGAAGTTGTCGAAATCCTCAAGGGTTCCGAATTCAGGATTGACAGCGCAGTAGTCCTTCACTGCATAGTAGGATCCGAGTGTGCCCTTGCGGCCTTCCACTCCGATAGGATAGATAGGCATGAGCCATACGATGTCAACTCCGAGCTCGGCAAGACGCGGAAGTTCCTGCTGAGCAGCAGCGAATGTGCCTTCCGGAGTATATTGGCGGACATTCATTTCATAGACCACTGAATTCTCGAGTGGCTGCTGCTCTGGGGCCTGTTTACATGAAAGGGCCAGCAGGACAGCGGATAGTGCTATTATTATCTTCTTCATATTTTGTTGGTTTTATTTCTGTTTCTTACATCTCGGCGAGGATGGTTGCTGAAGTCGCGGTAGCGGTGATCCAGTTGCCCGAATATGCCGTAATACCGTCAACGTCTGCCTGACCGCCTCTTGCGAGGACTGTGTAATTGCCCTCCGGGATTGTCACAGTGGCGAGTTTCTTGGAACCGTTGAGAAGTACGGTAAGAGACTTCGCGCTGTCGATTCCCTCAAGACCTTCAATTCTGAATGCCACCACATTAGGATCATCTACCTCTATGAAGCTGAGCTTCTCACGCACAAGGTCGGCGTCGCCGAGGCAGAATCCCGGATGAGCATGACGGATTGCAGCAAGAGCCGCATAATAGTCAACAAGATCCTTGTACTTTGTCTTGTATGTCCAGTCGATGGCATTGATCTCGTCCGGCTGGTTGTAGCTGTTCTTCACACCCTGCTTGTGGCGATATAGCTCCTCTCCATTGAAGATGAAAGGAATGCCCTGGGATGTATAGACTGCAGTCTGAGCCAGCTTGACCATAGCGAGGCGCTCTTTCTCGGAAGCCTTAGTAGCCTCTTCGAGACGGTCGCGGAGGCAGTGGTCGTCGTGGCAGCTTGCATAGCTGACGTGCTGAAGAGGATTGTTGGTCCAGGCCTCGACAGTGACCTGAGGATGCTCGATGCCGCCGGCGATTCCGAACTCAATGTCAGCCTTGTTTCCTGCGACTCCGTCCATGAAACCCGCATTCGAACAGTCGAGCGGGCCACGGAGAGCGTCACGGATATTGTCGCTGAATGCTCCTACCTTGTCCATCATGTATGTGTTGGCCTTGAGTGCGATCTGCTCTGCAGGATATGCAGGTGAAGATGCAGCCCAGCCCTCGCCATAAATCACAACGTCCGGGTCGATGGCATGGAGTCTTTCGCTGATAAGGTTCATGGTCTCTATGTCGTGGATGGCCATGAGGTCGAAACGGAAACCGTCGATATGGTATTCCTTCATCCACCATTCGAGAGATTCTACCATATATTTGCGGAACATGGCCTGCTCCGATGCTGTCTCGTTTCCGCAGCCTGAGCCGTCGAAATATGTTCCGTCCGGGCGCATGCGGTAGAAATAACCCGGCATGGTACGCTCGAAACCTGTATTCGGAGCATGTGTGGTGTGGTTATATACCACGTCGAGGATCACACGGAAACCGGCCTCGTGAAGAGCCTGTACCATTTCCTTGAATTCCCTGATACGGGTCACAGGATCGTATGGATCTGTAGAGAATGAGCCTTCCACAGCGTTGTAGTTGAGAGGCTCGTATCCCCAGTTGTACTGGTTGTCCTCGAGACGTGTCTCGTCAATTGTAGCGAAGTCCGTCGAAGGAAGAAGCTGGATATAGGTCACACCGAGCTCCTTGAGATGGTCGATGCCGGTTGCAAGGCCGTCAGGGTTCTTTGTGCCTTTCTCGGTGAGTGCAAGATATTTACCCTTGTTAGAGATGCCTGAGGTCTGGTGGACGGAGAAATCCCTGTGCTGGAGCTCATACACGATGATGTCTGAGGGATCTATCTCAGGACTCTTGTCCTCTGCCCATCCTTCCGGATCGGTGTCGGCCCAGTCGATCACGGCACCGTGACGACCGTTGACTCCAACCGCCTTTGCAGCTATGCCTGCAGTCTCATCGAGCCATTTCCCGTCAATGCACACAGAGAATGTGTAGAGTGAGCCTTTGATGTCATCCTTGACTGTAGCTTTCCAAAGTCCGTCTTTTGACTTCTTCATGTTCACGGTCATGTAGGCAGGGTCGCCGGCAGACTTGTAGAGCCTTACCTGTGCAGCTTCCGCAGCAGGAGACCATACGGTAAAATCGGTGGAATTGCCGTTATAAACACATTCCTCAAGCGGCGCTTCAGGTACGGGCCAACCTTTCTCGGAAGCGCAGGAAGCAGCAACGGCAGCAATTGTAATCATCAGAACAGTCTTGATTATCAGTTTCATATTCTCGTTTTTATGTTTTCTATGTGGCAGTCAGTGCTGTCAAGGCGGGCCAAGCCCGACAATGACATCTTACGAATATAGTCATAAATTATCATATATAAATAATTTGCTGACGAGTTGTTGAAAGTTTATGACGAATGGTCATTTTTTACAGACGAAACAATGCATAAAAATCCCCGCACACTTTGATCTGCAGGGCAGTCGGAAGGTATGCCGGAGTGTGCATGGCCGATATTCAGGCATATTCATCCACCATACTGTGTAAATCCGCTGAAAGGCATTTGCTAAATAGGACAAAATGTCGTATTTTTATCAGTTGAAACCTTAAATTCAATTAATATGAAACGAATGCTGATGAAAGCCGTTGTGCTGGCTGGGGTCATAGGCCTCGGTACGGTTTCGATGGCTCAGGAAAGAATCCCCGAGTATCTCCAGGCGGAGAAGTTCACACAGGAAAAACTCAATACTATGCTGTTCTCGACCACGGTTGATCCGCACTGGTTCCAGCAGGGCAACAGCTTCTGGTATCAGTATAAGACCAGCGAAGGGACATTCTGGTGGGTCGTCAACCCTACCGCCAGGACAAAGACCCTTCTTTTCGACCGTGAAGAAATGGCAGCTCAGCTCACAGAGATCGTTCAGGACCCGTTTGAGGCCCGCCAGCTGCCGATAAGCAACCTCAAGGCAAAGGAGGACGGACGCACATTCACCTTCGAAGTGAAGTCAACGCGCGAGGTTAAGGACGAGAAGGGCAAAAAGGAAAAGAAGGTATTCTATTTCTCATACGATTATCCTACGAAAAAGCTGACACACCTTGAGGACAAGGAAAAGGACCCCAAGCGTCTGAGCTGGGGATCGGTGTCTCCGGACAAAAAGACCGTGGTATATGCCAAAGACCTCAATCTCTACAAGATGAGCTATGAGGACTATCAGAAGGCACGCAAGAATGAGAAGGACTCTACAATCGTGGAAATCCAGCTTACTTTCGACGGAGTCGAGGATTTCGGTTTCGGTATGCCGTACAAGATGGTCAATACAGATACTCTGCTCAATGGAAAACGCCGTAATGTCTATGGCCTATGGTCGCCGGACTCTCGCCATTTCGTGGCAATGCTGGATGATGACCGTGCTGTCAAGGACCTTTGGGTTCTCAATGTAATGTCTGAGCCACGCCCGACCCTCGAGACCTATAAGTATCAGATGCCGGGGGAGAAGGAATCTCCTGTAACGCACCTCTATCTCTTCGATATGGTCAACAATACCCGCAAGGAGATCGGAACTGCTGCATACAAGGACCAGACTCTCGGCCTTGAAAGCCGTCCGTATGAGCAGAAGCAGCGCGACATGGAGGAAGTCCCCCGCGTTTGGCTCGGAGACAACGAACGTTTCTTCCTTACCCGCAGCAGCCGTGACCTCTATCGCATTGATGTATGTACATACACCGTCGGTCAGGACACCATCGTTCCGATAATCAAGGAAAGGATGAACACCTATCAGGAGACACGCCCGCTCATGGCTCTCGGCAATGGCAAGGAGCTGATTCAGTGGAGCGAACGAGACGGATGGGCACACCTATATTTATATGATGGGGAAGGCAATCTGAAGAACCGCCTCACTAAGGGAGCATGGCATGTGGAGCAGGTGCTCAAGGTGGATGAGAAGGCGCGCGTGGTATATTTCACAGGTAATGGAAAGAATGCCGATGAGAATCCATACTACGAACATCTCTACCGCGTGAACCTCGACGGTACAGGCCTCAGGCAGATCACCAAGGGAGACTATTTCCATCAGATGGAAGTGGATGACGATGCAAAGTTTGTAGTTGACAACTATTCACGCATCAACACCGTTCCGATGGCTGTCCTCCTCGACAACAACGGCAACAAGGTCATGGATCTTCAGGAAAGCGACTTCTCACAGCTCTTTGCCAACGGCTACAAGTTCCCTGAACTCTTCAAGGTGAAGGCTGCCGACGGTGTGACCGATCTCTACGGCGTCATGTACAAGCCGTTCAACTTCGACTCCACAAAAGTCTATCCTATAGTGGATTACGTATATCCCGGTCCTCAGGTGGAGGCTGTGTATTATCCTTTCACCCGCATGAGTCCTCGCACAGACCGTCTTGCACAGGCCGGATTCATCGTGATTTCTGTCGGTCAGCGCGGAGGTCATCCGAGCCGTTCGAAGTGGTATCACAACTGGGGCTACGGCAACATGCGTGACTATCCTCTCGAAGATCATAAATACGCCATCGAACAGCTTGCCAACCGTCATACGTTCATAGACATCAACAAGGTCGGTATCCACGGCCACTCAGGCGGAGGATTCATGAGTACAGCTGCAATATGCCAGTATCCTGATTTCTTCAAGGTTGCGGTATCCTGCGCCGGCAACCACGACAACAACATCTATAACCGCTGGTGGAGCGAGACCCATCATGGCGTCAAGGAGGAAGTGACGGAAAAGGGTGACACCACATTCTATTACAAGATAGCCACAAACCCTGAAATCGCGAAGAATCTTAAGGGACATCTGCTCCTGATCCATGGAGATATAGATGACAATGTCCATCCGGGCAACACCACCCGCGTCGTGAATGCGCTCATACGTGCCGGAAAACGTTTTGACATGCTGATGCTGCCTAACCAGCGTCATGGCTTCGGTGACATGAACGAATACTTCTACTGGAGATTGGTTGACTATTTCTCAGAACATCTCCGCGGTGAAAGCGAGAAATTCGTCGATATCCCTAAACGATAATCATGATGAAGGATTTTCTATATGCTCTTCTTCTGCTCGTGTTGACGGGCTGCGGTCCAAAGACATTTACTGTGGTGCAGATTGCTGATGCTCAGCTCGGTTTTACAGCAGCCGAGCTGAGCCAGACCACAGGTGCGGAGTATGTCAATGACCTTACATACGAGGTGGGATGTCTCAGGCGGGCGGTCGAGATTGTGAATGAACTCAGGCCGGATGTCGTTGTCTTTACCGGAGATCAGGTGAATTATGCAGACAATACCGAACAATGGGATACATTTGCTGAAATCATAAGAGATATAGACGGATCCATAAAGGTACTGCATCTTCCCGGCAACCATGATGTGCGGTTCGGAAGCGGCTCTGTTGACTCTTCGCCGTTCACGGAAAGATACGGGGATGATCATTTTGTATATTCTGTACAAGGGGTCAATCTGATAGGTATCAATACTAATCTGATAAAGAGTGATGATCCAGACGAGGCTGCCCAGTTTGAATGGCTGCGTTCGACACTGCATGGTACTGTCCCGTCTGATATTACCCTCATTTTCGGACACCATCCGTTCTTCATGACCGACATCGATGAAGATGACAGTTATTTCCCGCTTCAGAAAAGCAAACGACGTACATATTTCGAACTTTTTACTGAAACCGGCGTCGATGCCGTATATGCCGGTCATCGTCACAACAATTCACAAGGCGTTTACAACGGAATACCGATGACTACCACCACCTCTGTAGGATTTCAGATCGGTGAGGCAAGTCCCTCTGTCAGGGTGATTTCTGTCATGGATGGGGAATTGTCGGATGAGTTGATCGGTATTATATGATCTGTTTCAGCGGAAAGAACGGGATTCGAACCCGTGAGCCGCTTTAGGCGACTACACGCTTTCCAGGCGTGCCTCTTCAGCCACTCGAGCATCTTTCCATTTTGCGTCGCAAACTTACATAAAATCTTCCGATTTTATGCCAGTTGATATAAAAATCAAGGC
>CAYXMV010000059.1:0-11928 GCA_964466235.1 uncultured Muribaculaceae bacterium
GACATGGACCCGTCTCGGTCGCCGTATCACTTATCTCTTCCTCGGTTCGGTCGTCGCGGTCGCGGTCATGTGCATGCTTCCTAACGCAGGAAACTTCGGTCTTGCTGTAGGAGGTGCAATGATCTTCGGTCTGATCTCCCTCATGCTTCTTGACACTTCTATCAATGTGGCCATGCAGCCGTTCAAGATGCTCGTAGGTGACATGGTCAACGAAGAGCAGAAGGGCCAGGCCTACTCGATCCAGAGCTTCCTCTGCAACGCAGGCAGCCTTGTGGGATATGTATTCCCGTTCATATTCACATGGATAGGCATCGCCAACACGGCTCCTGAGGGACAGGTTCCGGCATCAGTGAAGTACGCATTCTATATAGGTGCGGCGATCCTTATCCTCTGTGTCCTCTTCACGACATTCAAGGTGAAGGAAATGCCTCCGAAGGAATATGCCGAGTTCCACGGCATCGATCCTGACAGGAAGGAAGAGAAGGCACCGAGCATGTTTACCCTCCTGAAGAACGCTCCCAAGACATTCTGGACCGTCGGAATAGTGCAGTTCTTCTGCTGGGCAGCATTCCTGTATATGTGGACATATACGAACGGAGCCATCGCCGATACATGTTGGGGTACCACGGATGTGGCATCTAAGGGCTATCAGGACGCCGGAGACTGGGTAGGAATCATATTCGCGGTCCAGGCTGTAGGTTCAATGCTTTGGGCGCTGCTCATTCCTAAGTTCAAGAATATCAAGACTGCTTACGTGGTCAGTCTCCTTGTAGGTGCAGTCGGCTTCGCCTCAGTATTCTTCATCCACAACCAGTATCTTCTGATCGGTTCATTCCTCCTTATCGGAGCAGCGTGGGCAGCAATGCTTGCAGTACCTTTCACTCTTCTTACCAACTCGCTTTCAGGTGAGCACATCGGTACGTACCTCGGCCTCTTCAACGGAACGATCTGTCTTCCGCAGATAGTAGCTGCCGCATGTGGAGGTTTCGTGCTCAAACTTGTCGGCGGAGATCAGGTAAGCATGTTCCTTGTTGCGGGAGTGCTTCTCGTCCTCGGAGCAGTGGCGGTAAGATTCGTGAAGAGCGGAAAATAAGCGTGACCCCAATGGCCCGCATTAGGGATTTTTTATCCTTAAAGTCAATCAGTATTCTACTGTGGTGCCATGTTCTACCACTGTATATGCCATCTTCTGGCCCCAATCAGCTGTTTCAACTATCTTCAGATATATATCATAATACTTTGTCCAATCGTTAACTCCGATATTGTATGAATGTTCACCCAGATTATTGCTATAGACCTCATACCATTGACCGACGGACAATTCTGTAGAGAAATTAAAATATTGGCTTCCTGAATCTTTCCACGCACCAAAGTAGGTATTTGCAGTATTCCAATCAGCAAGACCGGTCATGGCGAACTTGAATCCCGGAGACACCAATTTAATGTTCTTGACAGCATATACATTCTCTGCAATTTCTTCCATTGATGTAAGAGAGGTTATATCCCATCCCTGATGCTCACCCACGAGTCCCCATGAATATGTTCCCGGCTCCGGAGTTGTAGCCGCAGGCGTATCCTCCGGCACAGCCCCGCCGGCTTGGACGATTACATATTTCTTTGTTTCCGGATTGAGATAGACATCGAACTTGTCAGTGGCTGAGGCGCCGTCAACATAGATGTTCTTGCCTCCGTCATCCCAATACCATGCCCATGAGCCTGTCACCATCTTGCCTGGAGTATCCGTATTGCCATGACCGCCTCTCCATGTCGAGCCATCCTGAATGAACTGGAAGCCTGTCGCAGAGCTATTGTCCTCAGAACCTTCCCGCTCAGTAGGGTTCAGGCCTGTAATGTTGCGATAGACATACAAGCCATTTTCAAGTGTCATCGGATCTGCATACATACTCCAGTCATTGAATGTGCCTGCGACAGCCCATGCAGGCGCCTTGAGTTCGCCGAGATTCACAATACAGTTTGGCTTGATTATATTTTCCTTATCCGTCGTTCTGACTTCTATTTCATTACCATCATTGATCCTGAATTTCACTGTGGCTCCCTTACTCAATACTGCAGGAGCAACAGCCATATAATATGTCTCACCCTTTACAAAGTATCTGTTATCTTCATCATGGTAGGCATAGAGTTGAACCCACGTCCCTTTCTTTGTCTCTGTCACCTGACTTTCTCCTTCACCGGATGTGAATTCGGTATCAAGGCATTCGACAGATTCTACTGCATCTGCACCGAGCGTGACCTTTACATTTCCGGTAAGTGCTTCACCATTGTTGCCATGGAAAATGACATGAGTGACATTGTCTGTATTGACAGTGAACTTCAGCAATGCCGTCGCATTCTTGAATGAAAAGGCATCGCTTTCAGAATAGGCAACCGCAAGGGCAGCATTGCTGTGGTATGTACCCGTCTGGGCCTGCTGCCATGTAGGGATATATGCCGTCACTGTCTTTGCAGCCACATCTGCGGTATATGATCCTGACGGATATACAGCAAGAAACTTATTGCCAGTAAAATCATTACCTACATAAGAGAAGGTTGCAGACCTGCCGGATTCCGTCGTAGAGAACTCGAATCCTTCATTACCATTATGAATGGTGATCTTGTCCCCTGCCACCCATTCCGAATATTTAGAAGTCTCATTGAGGACAGTCTTTGTGTCTGCGCCATCAGCATCGGCAGTAAATGTAACAGTCGCCGTCTGAGGTGTCTCCGTCAGAGTTTCCTTCTGACATGCAAATATGGCAGACAGCGCCATAAGAGAAATTAGAATCTTCTTCATGATTGCATCCATTTAACCGTTATACATTACCATCCGAAATCCTGTTCTTCCCATTGTTCGAATGTGCCTGACTCGCAGAGGATGCCCTCTGTAATAACTTCCACCACCTGAATCTGCGGTGTCTCGTAAACCATTTTTTCCATGATGTTATTGTGTTTTTTATCTATTTTTCAGATTCCTGCACCGGTGCCGTTCCAGGACCGGAAGATCCTGATGCGGCCGTCCGGCACCTATTCCTTCACAAGAAGGTAGAACTGGCCTTCGCTCATTTCAGGGTTATGATAATCACCTGTCCAGACAGCGTCCGTACCATACTGTTTCCAGCTGCCGCCTTCCGGAAGCCGGACTTCGATGTTTCGGGTACCGTTACCGAAATTTGCAAACAATGCGAACTGCTTTCCGTCCCCCGCCTTTGCGAACATGTACCTTCCTGTCTGTTCGCTGCCTCCCACATACCAGCGGAAATTCACGTCACTGTCGAAGAAACGAGGATATTCCTTCCTGAACTTGAGAAGATACGCATATGTGTCATACAGGGACTTGCGCTCAGAAACGGCCATATATTCATCGGTCTTACACGGTTTCTTGCCTGTACGTCCGTTATCTTCTATGGAAATGTCGTATCCTATTTCTCCGAACTGCCATATAATCTTAGGACCCGGTGTGAGAAGGAAGAATGCAGCATTGGCCTTTGCACGTGCAATCCTCGTCGCGAAATCAATCGTATTGCCGTTGTAGTCCCATTGGCCTTCATAGTTTGTCCGCTGCTCGTCATGGCTTTCCATGAAACCTACGAGACCTCCGAAATGCTGCCAGTCATTCATCATTCCGGAACTTCCGAAAGTATTTGTGACCCCCGTGAAGTCCGCATAGGACATATCCCTCTTCATGGCTTTGGTATAAGGGTGGTTCATATTTCTCCACACCTTGATTCCGTCTTTTCCGAGTTCATAATTCTCGTCATCGACGAAATGTTCGCATATCATCACGGCATTGGCGTCAACGGACAGGATATGTGCATTGTATTCCTTGAGATAGTCAACACGGCTCTGGTCATAACAACCCTCGGTACCGCTGTTCTGTGTGAATCCCTTGGTAAGGTCGAAACGGAAACCATCGATCTTGTATTCTTCCATGAGATATGTCAGATTTCTCTTGACATGCTCACGGACCATGCCGTTGGAATGATTCCAGTCGTGATAGACACTCCACTGATGCGGTGCGTCAACGTTGAAGAAAGGATTGTTTGAAGCCGTCTTGTTGGTATATCCGTCCCAATACATGGCAGCATAAGGATGGGCACCTGTGGCATGGTTGTAAACGACATCCAGAATCACCGCCATTCCCTTCTGATGACAGGCATCTATGAATGCCTTGTAGTCGTTGCGGGTGCCGTAGGCCTTGTCCATGGCAAAATAGGCGTGAGTACCGTAACCCCAGCTGTCGTTGCCGTCAAACTCCTGTACAGGCATGAGTTCGATTGCGTTCACTCCGAGATTCTTGAGATAATCAAGTTTAGACATGGCCGCCTTGATGCTTCCTTCGCCATAGGCATTGTCGGTAAAATCACGTACGAGGAGTTCATAGATGACGAGGTCGTTCTTGTCCTC
Organism: uncultured Muribaculaceae bacterium; assembly: GCA_964466235.1. GTDB lineage: Bacteria > Bacteroidota > Bacteroidia > Bacteroidales > UBA932 > Cryptobacteroides. The sequence continues at coordinate 4,405 of CAYXMV010000059.1, forward strand.
TATGTCATAATCCTCTATCTGCCATTCATATTCATCTCTGTTTATCTTGAATGCGGAAATGAATCCGCCGGCACGTCCGTAATGATCGCTGCCGAACTCTTCAGAAAGATAAGGGTAGGCATCGGATGAAATCCATTTGTCATTACCCGTATCATAGACGATTTCGGTGTAAGGATCGAAGGTCGTCACGGAAACATCGCTTCCATATCCAAGCTGATACTGGAACTTGTACTGGGTATCAGGATCAAGTCCGGTAAGGGTGATCCACCAGCAGCTCTTCTCGTCGTCATAGACCATGGCCTTAGGATAGCCGGAACGGTCACCCCACCAGTTTTCATCCCAGAGAAGATTGCAGAAATCATGCGGTTTGCCCTGATTGTCCCTGTCGTAGAGGACGAGGGTCACGGTGCTGCCGTCGATATAATTGATGCCATGCCGGAGTCCTTCAGGCATGGACTCGTCATATCCGTACAGATTATCCTGCACCTTGAGGAAGAAGTCATCGGTCTGAGCGGTTGCATCAGCCGTCCTGGCAATGATACCGATCTTCTGCAGAGGAGTAGTGCCGGACGCGAACCAATCACGTGCAGTAGGTGTGAGTTCCAGAGACCATAGCTGTTCATCGGCAGCTTTCACGAATCGGTATTTTGACGAATTGTCCTTCCATTCGGAACCATGGCTGTCGGTCGAGCCGTTCCTGAGCCATACATGTGCATAAAGATCGCCGGTCTGAGAGTAGAGCGCATTGTCCTCTTCAGGCTTGAAATAGATGGTGAAAGCTTCATCGGCATCAGGAGCGACAGGATCGGTATAGAACATATCCTTGCCCGACGAGATCACTCCGAGGTTATAGATTCCGTTCCGCCTGAAGGTCACCTTCTTTGAAGTGCTCTTCACTTCATATTTATCATAATCACCTGAATTGCTGAACTCTACGGTGAAGCCTTTCTCGAATGTAACCGGAACTATAGCCATGTAATAGGTCTGACCCTTCACGAAATTACCGGTCATTGACACATAATTGTTGCCGGCTCCCTTCATAACGGGGTCTCCGTTGTTGTACCAGACCGTACCCGTGCCCGAAATTCCGAGTTTCACCTTTCCGCTGAGATCCGACCATGAGCCGGTGGCTTTATTTTCCGCTGAAGAATCCCAGGGATTTCCCATGGAGAATATACTTCCCTCAAGCAGCTTCAGGTCAACCGTCTGATTCCATACCTTTTTGGGGTCATTCTCCCCTTCGTCACCGCTGTTCCATCCGTTATCGGTAAAGGCAGGATTCATTCTGCAGAAAATCACATCCGTGCATCCTTCAGGTATCTCGCACGAATAGACATTGTCCTGACCCGGAACCGCCGAAAGGTCGCGCCAATGGTTGCCACCGTCATTCCAGAAATATGCAGCAAAGCGGGCACCGTCCGAAAGCCAGTCAGGATGAACGGACAGATATACGCTTCCCTCGCTGTACCAGTCCGGCGCCTGTCCGCCCTCTTCTTCCGAGATTTCTCCCCACAAAGTCACATTCTTTACATTATCCGACCCTACAGTGAACTTGATAAGAGAGACCACATTCTTGAAGTTCAAGGTCTTTCCTGAAGAATATGCTACGGCTACCGCAGCATTCGGGTCGAATGAACCGGCTACAGGAGTCTGTTCTGACGGTACGGCCACATTCGAGACTCTCATCTCATCGAAGTCCCGTCCATAATTATGGTCTCCTGCAGGATAAACGGCGAAAACGGAAGTTTCTTCGAAATCTCCGTTTTCGCCGTTATATGTAAATACAGCAGATGTTGATGGTGAAGATGACTCTGAATTGAACCAGTAGTTGCCGTTGCGGCCCACTATCTGAATCCACTCCTCACCGTTCCACATCGACTGCATGCCTTCGAGGACGACTTTTGTGTCGCCTCCATCGACATTAGCCGAATAGGTTACCGGTGCCCCCTGGTGGATTTCCGGCTCCTGAACATCCATAAGTTCAGGAGCACATGAAGCAGCTGCCACCATCAGGGCGGCTACAGTCATAAAATCACACAGATACCTTTTCATTGCAGAAACTATTGAAAATCAATCTGTCTAAAAGTTCACAAGAAGTCGGAACTCGCCCTGCTTGAGGGTGATGTCTCCGGACACTGAGACTCCAGTCATATAATCCTTCCAGCTGCCATCAGGCACGGAGCAGGTCACTGAAGTCCTGTTGAAGTTGCCCACGACATGGAATGACCTGCCGTCAACCGAACATGTGATTGTCTTGAGTGCTGCTGCAGGAGTCCACTCGAACTTAGCATCCTCGTCGAAGAAACGAGGATGCTCGCGGCGGAACTTGAGCAGGGCCGAATATGTGTCATAGAGGGCCTTGCGTGCCGGTTCTGCCAGATACTTGTCTGTCACGACAGGTTTCTCGCCCGTACGGTCGTTGTATTCGATAGAATAGTCATAGCCGATCTCACCGAACTGCCATATCATCTTAGGGCCAGGGACGGTAAGGAAGAATGCAGCCGAGGCGCCGGCACGACGCATAGCCACGGTGAGCGCATCCTCAGCAGCACCGCCTTCGATCTGAGGCTCGGCAGGACGCTTTCCTTCCTCCATAAGCCATACAGTCTCCACTTCAGGACAGAAATAGATGTCATAAGTTCCTGCGGCAGATATGTACATGTCCTTTGACGAGCTGCCGTTGGTCATGACATATCCCTGACCTACTGTGAGCTTGAAGTTTTCGACAGATGCACCATAGTTGTAAGCATCGTTCCACTCTCCCGCCTTACGGATCTTGAAACGGTCATTCGCCGCAGCCTTGACACCCTTGGCAACAAAGAACACACCGTCAGCACTCATCTTCTTGTCATTGTTCCAGTCATCACCGATTCCTATCACTCCCCATGTGATTGCAGAAGCATCATCAGAGGCACCGTAACAGATACGCTCCTCGTCATGGCTCTCCATATAGCCTACAAAGCCTCCGAAAGGAGCTGTAGAGTACATGTTTGTGAAGTTTCCGGTACCTCCGGTGACAGCTGTGCGGTACTCATGGTTCACATTTCTCCACAGCTGCATTCCATGCTCGGCAAGAACCTTTTCCTCATCCCAGTCCGAGAGGTGCTCGAATATCACCACTGCGTTGTCGTTCACAGACCAGATGTGGTCAGCATATCCCTTCAGAATATCGACACGGCTCTGGTCATATCTGCCCCATGCAGCAACGTCCGGGTCAGTCTGTTTCTGGGTGAATCCCTTCGTGAGGTCGAAACGGAAACCGTCAACATTATACTCGGTAAGAAGATACTCAAGGCTTCTCTTCACATGCTCCTTGACCATGGCGTTCTCATGATTCATGTCATGATATACGTTGTAAGGATGGGCCGGAGCCACATTGAAGAACGGATTGTTCTCTGCAGTAGCGTTTCCGCTCCACCACATCTTAGTCCACGGATGCGAGCCTGTGGCATGGTTGTAAACAACGTCGATTATGACTGCGATGCCTCTCTTGTGGCACTCGTCGATGAACTGCTTGTATTCCTCACGCGTTCCGTAATATTTATCTAACGCGAACCAGTGGTTAGGATTATAGCCCCAGCTGAGATTGCCGTCGAATTCCTGGACAGGCATGAGCTGCACGGCATTCACACCGAGGTTTTCTATGTAGTCAAGCTGAGACATCGCTCCAGCTATGTCCTGAGAGGTGGTGAAGTCGCGGAACAGCATTTCATAGATCACGAGGTCGTTCTTGTCCTCCACCTCGAAGTCCGTCCAGTTGAACGAAGGTCTGTTGATCTGAAATGCGGAAACAAGCGCCTTTGCGCCTTCAGGGAATGCAGGGACGCCGTCGATGTACTGGTCGTTCCACTCGTCATATACTATCTCTGTATATGGATCGCTTACGTAAGTATCTGTACCTGAAGAGTTACCGAGACGATACTGGAAACGGTATTCCTTGTCAGCGTCAAAGCCGTCGAGAGTGATCCACCAGCAGCCCTGAGAGCCGTCCCAATACATAGCCCCCTCTGTCTTGCGCTCCCATTCGTTCCAGTCTCCCACAATGTAACAGTACTTATGGCTCTCTCCTGCGGTGTCCTTGTCATAGAATACAAATGTGACGCTTCCGTCAGCATTGTAGTTGATGCCGTGTTTCACTCCTTCCGGAAGCTTCTTCGTCACGAGCGGATCGGGAACGAACTCCTCCGCCTGATACTTATTGTCGGTCACAGAACAGAACTGGTCGTCGTTATGGCTCTTGATGCTTCCGTCCTCGCTTCTGACGATCAGGGCTATCTTTGTCACCGGAGTCTCTCCACTCTGGAAATATTCACGGATAGAAGGCTCCATCCTGAACTCCCATGAGTTGTCTGCAACCTTCTCGAAATGAACCTTTTCGTCTGCAACTCCCCATTCGCTCGGCACGAACTTCCACTCACCGTCCACAACAACTCCGAAGTGTCCGAAGAGCTCACCGGAATGGCCATAGAGAGGGTTGCTTGAATCAGGATTGAACTTGATGGTACATGAGGCATCAGCATCAGGAAGAGCAGGATCGACAGTGATGCCGGATTCTGCCACCGGATAGAATTCGCCCGGTGTATCACCGCCTGCGACCTCACCTGTGCCGGCTGCCTGATTGACAGTAACCGTCACAGCAGGACATCCGGAAGAGTTGAATGTGAGCTGTGCTGTACGAGGCTCCGGAGTATTCTCCGTAACTGTGATTTCAATTGTCATTGAGTTTTTTCCATAGGTATTGGATGACGTGATCCATGACGCATCCGAAGGAATCGTCAGTGCCCATGTGTCAGAAGAAGTCACAGTAAGGGTCTGGGTACCTGCAACACCGTCAAACTCTAAAGTCGCAGGAGTCACAGAAAGCTGCTCATTAAACTTAGGCTCGCAGCCTGTCACGACGAGAATCGTCGCAAAGATGAGAAGTAATGTCCTTTTCATGAATATATGGTTAGTAGTCTGGCAGCATGCCGGCCGGTCAGGGCCGGCATGCCTGGAAATTATTTTGCAAATATAGCTTTTACTTCTGAAGCTTTGAGACCATCCCATGCAAAAGTGACTGTTACCTTGTATGTACCAGCCTCTCCTGCGATGAAGTTGTCAGTACCTGTTACGGCAAGGCCCTCTACGGTCGCACCGGCCGTTCCGATCCAATCACCGTTGATACGTACTTTGAACTCATCGTTCTCCGCTACAGCAAGGCTTGCAAGTTCATATGTGTATGTTCCTGCATACTTAGTCTCGTCTGTAAGGTCCTTGCTCTTGAATGTCGCTCTGTCGCCTGCATCGAAAGAAGGGTCATCCCATCCGATTGCACTGCCTGAGAAACCTACGACGAATGCCTCTGCAGAAGCATCGATGTAAGTGACCACAGCTTCACCGGCGTCGGCAGGAGTCTTGCCGTCTGTCATGAAATAAGCCTTGTCAGCTGCCGGAGTCATATATACGTCATAAGTGCCTGCCGCAACCTTGAGGTTGTCACCATCCTGAACCACCTCAAGTGCTGCGTTGGCAGAGAATGACGCACCTCCACGATTTACATCCCATCCGCCGGCGTTGAACTTGACTTCGTTGTCAGCATCAAGAACGAAATTCTTGAACACAAGGTAGTCTCCTTCCTTGACCATTCTGTAATTCATGTCTGCAACAGTCCATCCGTTGAAACCGCCTACAAGGAACCATGTAGGATCGAATGTTGGAGCATCAGCACCTGCGGCAAGAACATAAATCTTTTCGTTGCCTTCATCATAATAGACATCATATTTACCATCAGCAGGAACTGTAAGGTTCTTTCCGCCTGCGACAGCTTCAAAACCTTCTCCTACAGGAACTTCGAACGGCTCTACATCTCCGGCAGCACCACGGTTCACATCCCAGCTGCCATCCTTGCGGAGCTTCCAGCCTTCACCCTTCTTGAGCTCGACTTCCTTGACAGACCAGATGACACCGGCCTGAGTCATTGCGAGGTCGCCGCCCCAGCCGTTGAAGTCACCGATAAGTGCCCATCCTGAAGTAGTCGGCTCCGGTTCCGGCTCCTCGACAGGAGGAGTGGTGCCTGCTGCAGGCTCGTCCTTGCCGAACATCTTCGCATCGAGTGAGTAAGTCATCTCACCTGCATTGTTCATGTTCACATATACACGGTAATTACCGGCCTTTACAGGGATGTTGTCACCGCCATCAAGGAGTCCTTCAGTCTTAGAACCCCAGTTCACGTCCCAACCAGCGTCTGCACGGAACTTGAATCCACCGTCTGCAGGGAACTCAACGTCAGCATAGAAACGCTGCTTAGATGCGTTGAATTCCATCACGACGTCAGCGCCCCAGCCGTTGAAGTCACCGATGACACCGATCTGATCGAAGCTGAAGTCAGCAGTAAGAGTAAGAGCACGGTCGAATGTGAGGTGATAGAAGCGTTTTGCCTGATATACGTTGATGTTGTCTCCACCACCGGCTACAAGCTTGATTGTCTTTGATTCCGCATCGTGTGCACCGTCCATAGAGTGCTCGTCTGTACCCCACGCGCCACCTGTGATCTTGAACTCGTTGGCTGAGTGATCCTCATTGATGGCTGAGAAGTCGATCATACCCTGATATACCTTGTCCTCACCTGCAAAGTCGAAGAGGAACTGGTTGGAAGCATCATGAGCCCAGCCATTGTATGATCCTACAACCCAAAGCTTAGGATATTCCTTCTCGGCAGCAGTGATCTTTGCCGATACGGTAACACCGTTTGAATAGATCTTTGCATACTCGCCGACCTTTGCGCCTACGAAGAACATAACATCTTCGGCAACTCCGTCAGAAAGCTTGAGGTCATTGAAAAGAATCGCATTGAGCTTATCATAAGTCACAACTGATGTGATATGAGTAGTGACAGTGGTTGTGTCGGTAATACCTGAAGTGATGGTCACCTTTGTGTCAGGAGCTGCCGCAACGGCAACCTCGAGAGAGTAGTTCACCTGAGTCTGAACACCGTAATCAGCAGGAGTCCAAGCAAATGCGACTTCTCCGTTCGCCATATTGGCAGCAGTGATCTCGATAGGTCCCTCGACGGCATCAAGAACCGGAGCGACCACATCCTCCGGTGCAGAAATCTGCACCATCTCTGGCTTGTAGCAGCCGGCAAGCATACCGAGTGCCGCAGCCATTGAAAGGAAATATTTTGTAATCTTCATATTTTTATTCTATTTATGGTCTTGCATAATTTGGATTCTGCTCAAGATCCGGATTGGTAGAAAGCTCTGTTGAAGGAACAGGGAAGATGTTGAAGTGTGCAGGAAGATCCTGTCCACCGAAGTTACCGCCCTTGTAAGTCCAGTTGTAACCGCTGATCCACTTGCCGTAACGGATAAGGTCGGTACGACGGTGAGCCTCCCACATGAGCTCGCGTGCGCGCTCTGCCATGAGCCATTCGTCAGTAATCTTTGAAGGAGCTGACACACCTGCACGGTCTGCGAGAGCCTTCACCTGTGCGGAAGCGTCACCACCCGCATGCATACAAGCCTCAGCATAGATAAGGTTGATCTC
>CAYXMV010000060.1:0-11887 GCA_964466235.1 uncultured Muribaculaceae bacterium
CGGAACTTTTTATACCTCCCTCAAAAAAAAGAAGCTGACCTTTTGGGTCAGCCTCTTTTTTTGTAGGATAACAGACGAAATAGTTGCAAAATTACCAATACAATCATAACTTTGAAAGTTGTGCGGGATTTTGGGTCCCGTGCCCATCAGCAGACAACCCATAAATACAATAACAACATGAACACAAAACATTTCGAAAACCCTTGCAGGGGGGGGCGGACCTATGTATCACCCTCAAGTAAGGTCGTAGAGTTTCAGCCGGAAGGCATTCTCTGTGAGAGTAAGACAGGTGGAATCGGTGATCTTACCGAGAAAGATTACGATGGATTGTTCTAAACCTTAAAATCGCAGAGATATGAAAAAGACAATATTTTTTGCCGGCGCTATGATGCTCCTGGCTTCAGTGGCTTGTAATAAGGAGACACAGACTGACAATCAGCCTTCTGTAGAGCTCAAACCTCAAGTGACACTTTCTTTCAATGCAGCTCTTACCACTCCGACAAAGACGGAAATCGGTAATTCAGAGACAGCTGACGGAGTGACTGTTCATGAAATCTATTGGTCAAAAGATGACAAGATTGCAGTTTATCCGCATGATCCGGACTCAAATACCGGAGTGAACGGAGTGGAATTTACCTCAGAAGACCTTGCTGAAACATCTGCTGCTGAAGCAGTATTTACCGGTGAAATTGACGCGGCGGACGCATACTATGCATTCTATCCGACCACTGCGGGAGCAAAATGGAATGGTGGAACATATAGTGATTTCTCGGTAACCCTTCCTTATGAGCAGACAGCAAACGGCATCGCTTCCGGTTTTGCTGTAGCGAATGTGACCGGAACTGAAAAAGTTACCTTCGATCATGTGTGCGGATTTGTGAAGTTCACTATCAATGAGACTTATGCCGGAAAGATCAAGGAAGTAAGATTCTCCGGTAAGAATTCAGAAGCATTGGCCGGTAAACTCGTTGTTTATCCGGATGATATGAACGAGAATAAGATTAACAGTTCTCAACAGACCGTATTGACTCTTTCTCCTTCAGCAGGTGAAACCTTTGCTGCCGGCACATATTATTTCACATGTTTCCCTGTAGAACTTACAAAAGGTCTTGAACTGACATTTATCGATTCTGATGATAAAGAAGCCGTAAAATCTTCAGATGTTGCGGCAAATATCGAGAGAGCAGGAGTCCTCAATCTTGGTACTGTGGCAAATCTTGAATTCGAATCTGTTACTCCTCCTCTTGCTGATGGTACTTATGTCATATTGGCAAAAAAAGGTGAAGTTTATTATGCTATGGGGTCGGATAAATATGGAACTTCTAATAGGTTAAACGAATCTGTTTTTGATTATACGGCTACGGAAACTCATGAAGAGACATTGGTTTGGACAATTACAACCCAAAATAATAAAATTACAATAAGTAGTTCTAATTCTACCTATTTATCGGCAGGTACATTATCAGGAAGATATACTTTATCGCAAGTAACAGTTGAGAATCCAGCACCTGTTCTTACCTTAAAAAATGGAAATTCAGCTGATACGTATATAATAGAGAGTGTTGTATCAGATGTTACTTATACCTTGGCTAGAAATGACAGTGCATGTGGTTTTGCATTTTATACCTCAACCCAGAATAATAATTTATATCTAAAGCCAATAACTTATGTTTATATGCCGGAATTACAGGCTCCGGTAATCTCTTTAATCGGCAATAATGAGGATAAGACAGTGACCGTGACATGGACCGATGTGGAAAATGCAACAAGTTATGAGGTGGTTTGTGGTGAAAATACACAGACTGTCAATAAGGGTGTCCAGACTTGTACATTAACCATGGATGCCTACGGAACTTATAAAGTCACTGTTACTGCAAATGCAGATGGCTATGTTTCGGCAACATCAGAAGTAGTATCTTGTACGCTCGCATCTAAAGATTCTGATTATTATGTGAAAGTCACAGAAACTCCTGCAGACTGGAGTGGAAAGTATCTGCTTGTTTGTGACACTAAAGGCATAGCCTTTTCTGCCTTTTCAGATAAGTATGGTTCAGGTGCAGATGTCGAAATCGCAGGTGGACAGATACTTTCTGATGAGAAAACTGATTCATACCAGATAGTAATTTCTGCTGCGACAGCAACTACAGGAGCATATACCATAAAGTTTGGGGACAAGTTCTTTAACTGGTCATCTGGAAATACTTTGAATGGTGTTGATACCGAAAGTGTGAATGAAAACTGGAAATTATCCGTGGATTCAGGTAACACTGTGATTGTGAATGCCACGGATGAAACTCGTAAACTTCAGTGGAATGCAAGCAACCCACGCTTTGCATGTTATACAAGTAGCCAGACCGCAGTTCAGTTATACAAACTCGAGGAGTAATTGTTCATGTATGTAATAAAGCATTAAGAAAATGAACACTATTCATTACCAATCACCTGCTTTAGTAATTATAGAACTCTCCAGCGAGGGAGTCCTCTGCCAAAGCGGAAACTTTACACTTCCGAACTGGGAGTATGACAACGAGGAGCAGGATTTCGGCTGGTAATCAACCTTTAAATGATGATGAAAATGAAAAAGAATATCATTGCTTTAGGGTTGATCGTGGCAGCCACTTTTGCCCTTACCAATTGTACGAAGGAAATCGAGAATCCTGCCGAAGGTCAGGAATCTGCCGGTATTCCTTTCGAGATCACAGCATCTGCAGTCGAGACAAAGACCGTCAATGAAGATATGGGTACCGCGTGGAAAGCCGGTGACAAGCTCAGTGTATTCCATGTTGAGGCCGGTCAGACAGCTTTAGGCTCAAATGACCAGTTCGCAATTTCTGCTGACGATCTTGCATCAAAGGTTTTCAAAGGCACGCTTGCTTCTGCACCTGCGGCCGGAAAATCCTATGACTGGCATGCATTCTATCCATATAACGAGAAGTATTCCTCTACAAAGCTGCAGGACGGACTGATCGGCTATACCACCTATGGTGCAACATGCAACAGTGGAACGGTTTCCACAGCTTTGAAACAGAATGGAAATGACTCGATGGCTCATCTTGCAGGCGACAAGTTCCCTTTATATGGTACAGTGTCCGGTGTGGCAGCAGATGAAGCCGTTTCGGTCGGCATGAAGCATCTGATGTCTGTGATAGAACTTGAGGTTGCGAACAATGCTTCAGATGCAGTTACCGTTACAGAAGTTCAGTTTTCTGCTCCTGTATATCTTGTCGGATCATTTTATTATGATACAGTGAATGATGAATATGAGATTTCGGGTGAATCTTACTGTTCAAAGACAGCCAAACTTTCGGTTGCTTCCGCAGAACCTATCGCAAAGGGAGGAAAGGCTAAATTCTATCTTGCGGTTGTTCCGGCAACAATAGAAGAAGGTGAAATTTCAATGACAGTCACCACAGACAAGGGTACTTGTGTAAAGACCAAGACGCTTGCATCAGGCAATGCCGAGGATGACCTTGTTCTGAAGGCAGGAATGATCCGCAAGATGACATTTGCATATGATGCTGAAATCGTCATAAAGACTGTTGATTTGCCGTGGGCAGAGGATTTCAGCGGTGACCTGGATGACTATACCATCTTAAACGGTGGTACAGATACTAAGATCTATGCAGAAAGTCTTGCAGGCGGTGAAGCACCGGAGATCCTGATTTCAAAAAGTTCAGGCTCTTTGGGTGTTAATATCGATCTTGGAGGCAAGTCCGGATTCTTTACTTTGTCTTTCAAGTCTAACAAGAAGCATGTAGATGTCACTTCGTCAACGGCGGGGGTGACTATTCAGAATCTTTTGCCGGAAGATGTTCAGGGACTTTTCGTCATTGAAGTGCCGGAAAACACGGACATCCTGTCTTTGACTCTTGTCAATACAAGTTCAGGAACAAATGTCAGAGTCGATGATATAAGTCTTGTTGAAGGCAAGGTTGAATTGCAGACTCTTGCATTCAAAGAGTCTGCAGCTGATGATGCAGCGGCCGTTACATCTGTTTCCGTCGTTCTCGGTGATAAGGTTACAGCTCCTGTTCTCACAGGGGCAAAGACCGCTGTGACATATTCAAGCAGCAATCAGTCTGTTGCTACAGTTGATGATAATGGTGCATTGACAGTCCTTGCCGTAGGTGAAACTGTCATTACAGCGACTGCCGCCGGTACTTCTCAATATCTTGAGACATCCGCGAGCTATACTCTCAAGGTCACGGCCCCTCTCACAGGTAATGAGAAATACTATGTGAAGGTTACTGAAGCACCGTCTGACTGGAGTGGAAAGTACCTGATTGTATTTGGTACAGCTGCTCATGCGACATTGTCCGGAAAGGACCTGGTCGCAACGGTGTCAAATCTTTTGATAACTGAAGACGGTATTTGCGAGACAAGTGAATTGAGTACTGCAGCATTTACGGTAGAGAAGTCTGGAGATGCATATTCGATGAAATATCCGGATGGGGACAAATATTTTGCTCCTGCCCATAATTCATCATCATCTTCTGCGACTGCTTTCAGCTTGACTTTTAATTATACGGATAATGGTGTGGAAATAGGCGGTTATGTCGCTGAAAAATCGAATACATATTATTTGTATAACAATAGCAACAGTTATTATAGGTGTTATGTCAGCAAGACCAAAAATGATGGAACTCTGACAGCTAATTACAGTTTGCCGACACTCTACAAGCTCGAAGATTGACTCCCCTCCGGCGACGAGAACGCCGGCGGGGATGACACCCCACAGGAAACGGCCGACCCCGCGATAGCGGGGAAGGCCTGGCTGGAGCTGCCGGGCACGACCGGCAATCAGGAGTATGTGTGCACTACTTTTGACGAGGCTGCGAGGAATTATTCCTACAACTACGACAAGGACATGTTCACATCCCTCTGGGTGGCCTATCCGTTATGGAAAGGAGCCATCTCCGGAAGCAATTCCGCAGGCTGGAAAGGGGACCCGAACATTCCGGACGAGTACGAGGTCAACATAAGGAATCACAGCTATGGCGTCAATGTCGGCAGCACGACAAATGAAGGCTATGATGAGGCCGCATATGACTTCTATGCCCGGGGACATCAGATCCCTAACGCAGACCGCAAGGCTTCTGCAACGATGAATTCGCAGACATATTATGTGACCAACTCGACCCCGCAGATGCAGAAGGGATTCAACTCATCGGTATGGAGCTCTTTGGAAACGGCTGTGAGAAACACGATCCCGGCATCAGATACCTTGTATGTAGCCACGGGTGCGGCATTCAGCAAGGCAGGGGAGAGCAAGCCGGTCACATGGATCCTGCCGAGGGATGAGACTGATCCAGCCAGGACCTGCCCGGTGCCGAACTACTACTGGAAGGTCCTTCTCAAGGTGAAGAGGGATTCCGGCGGGAATGTGACTTCAGCCTGCACAGTCGGATTCTGGTTCGAGCACAAGGCCTACAGCGGTGTGTCCTATGCCGATTATGCTGTCTCAGTCGATCAGATCGAGCAGTGGACCGGATTCGATTTCTTTGTGAATCTGCCCGATTCCATAGAAACCTCAGCGGAAACCTCCGCATCATGGTCCGCTTTCCAGAACTTCTGACAGCGATTCATGCAAAAATAAGGGGACGGCCTCTCAGAGACCGTCCCCTTCTGCCTTCCGGCTATTATCGTTATTTACATAATGTCAGGCACCGCCTTGCTTGCAAGAGAAAGGGGAGCCTGCTCGAATGTTCCTCTTTCCCACTTGAACTCCAATTTCTTGTCGATAACTTCAAGGCTGTAGCCGCTGCCGACCGCCTTATGCCATTTCCAGTTGAGTGTAATGTCTGCAGAGTTTCCAGAGATCAAAGTGCCGATTGGGAAGCTTACGTATGCTCCTGCAAGGATGTAATCGCTGTTCTCTTCTGACCAGACTTCGCCGAATCCGTTATGTCTGAGTTCGAATGTGTATGAATCTCCGGACACGGCATTGTCGTCAAGTATCAGGTTGATCAGGTGCGGCTTTCTGCTGCCATATTCCATAGGTACCATTATATATATATTAAGGTATCCTCCCGAGTACCATATCTCCTTAATGTGCACAGGATCTTTGGTCAATGCATCGTCATCTTCTATTTCGCTGAGTTTCACCGGATTCTTGTCAAGCACCGACATCATGCTGACCAACCTTACGTCATAGCCGCCATCAACTCCTTCTGTCTCACGGAGCACGTCGCAGACCACAAGCGCCCTTTTCATCGTATCGATTTTCCCGGAGCACTGCTGCTCCACTACATTGAACACATTGCCCTGATCCGAGACAAAAGAACCGTCAACGACATTTCCCATCGTGACATTTCCATACCTGAGAGTGTCATCCTTCTGACACGAAACTGCGGCGAGAGATAATGCCGTCGTAGCGAGATACACAATTTTTCTAACTATCCTTTTCATAAAAATCAAATCATATCGTGCGTCATTTCCTGTGAACGCGCCATTAAAGATGCAAACTCCTCCCGTTTCGTTGCATTTGAAATCAAAACTTGGTAATTTTGTTGTCCGTTCCGTTCCGGCCGGTATAAAGACACTTGAAATGATAACCTTCATTACCTGTATCCTGCTTCTTATTGCAGGCTATTTCCTTTACGGAAAGTTCGTTGAACGCCATTTTGTCATTGATCCGCATCGCGTCACTCCTGCTGTAGGGATGGATGACGGAGTTGACTATAAACAGATGCCCACATGGAAGATCTTCGTGATCCAGTTTCTGAATATCGCCGGTCTCGGCCCTATCTTCGGAGCCATAATGGGTGCAGCATACGGCCCTGCAGCCTATTTATGGATAGTCATAGGGTGTATCTTCATGGGTGCATCCCATGATTTCTTCTCTGGAATGATGTCCATCAGAAGCCGTGGAGCCAATATGCCTGACATCATTGGCGAGAATCTCGGAAAGACGATGAAGACGGTGATGAATGTTGTCGTCTGCTTCCTTCTTCTGGCTGTGGGAGTCTCTTTTGTGACAGGTCCTGCAGACCTTGTCGCTTCCCTGACGAAAACCGACAAGGAAATCTGGCTTTATATAATCTTCGCCTATTATATCCTTGCCACTCTTCTTCCTATCGACAAGATCATAGGAACGATATATCCGTTCATGGGAGCGGCCCTTCTCTTCATGGCCGTGGGCGTGGGCACCATGCTGATTGTCGGCGTGTTCAACGGTACCCATACCATGATGGAACTGACTCCTGCGACTCTGAAGAACTGGCATTCCGATCCTCAGGACAACATCATGATTCCGATGCTCTTTGTAGTCATATCATGCGGCGCAATCTCAGGCTTCCACTCCACCCAGTCGCCTCTGATGGCCCGTTGTCTCAAGAACGAAAGATATGCCCGCCCCGTATTCTATGGAGCAATGGTAGCCGAAGGCATTGTGGCGATTATATGGGCAACGGCTGCGATAACGTATTTCGGTGGGCCGGACGGCCTCAATAAAGCTGCTGCAGAGGGTATTATGATTGACGGAGTACTCACAAAGGTCACTCCTGCGATTGCGGTAGATCTCATCTGCAGGAGCTGGCTCGGCAAGGTCGGGGCCATCATCGCTGTGATCGGTGTGGTGGTCTGTCCGATAACTTCGGGAGATACGGCTTTCAGAAGCCTCAGACTCACAGTCGCAGACTTTCTGAAGAGCGATCAGAAGCCGATAATGGGGCGTCTGCTTGTCAGCATCCCTATATTCATACTTGCATTCGTGTGCTGCAAGGTGGATTTCTCGACCCTCTGGAAATATGTCGGCATAGGCAACCAGGTTCTCGCGACGATAGTCCTCTGGACCGCCAGCGCATACTTCATCAGAAACGGCAGGTCACACTGGCTGTGTTCAGTCCCAGCCACATTCCTGACCTTTGTCTGCATCAGCTACTTCATGATGGCTCCGCATGTCAACGGAGGATTGCATCTGCCTCCAGTTGCCGGCTATGTCACAGGAACAGCAGTCGCCTTGATGCTCATGATATTCTGTATCAGGAGTGCCCGTCAAAGATAACGACAGATGCCCGGAACGTTCCGGGCATCTGTCGAACAACTCATTAATGGAAACCGCTACGCCATATATTTCTTTCGCGTAGGCCTTCCGATAAGCTGGATGTCGATTCCTTCCACTTTATAACCTTTGAATCTCTTCCTGTTGAGGTGGGATTCGATAAGCTCTATGAGCTCGTCGTCTATCACATCCTTGAACACATGGTTCTCGTGGTCATAAAGATGGATGTGCTTGAAAGTATTCACATCGAAATACATTTTGTTGTTGGAGCTCAGCCGGTAGTCATATACTCCGATCATAGCCATCTGCGTGAGCACATTATAGACCGACGCAACGGTGATCTTGGATGTGCCTTTCCTTGAAATTTCCTCCGTTACCATATCGGCGCATGCATGTCCGAGGGACATCATGGCCTCATGGACGGCTAACCGCTGCGGAGTGGCTTTGAGCTGATGTTTCTTGAGGATCTGTCTGAACTCCTCCATGTCAGGGCATCTGTGTGTATTCATATATGTCCGTATTTGCTGCAAAGATATTCAAAATGTCGGATATTCCAAAATAATTTGGAAAGCTTCCAAACTGTGACAGGTAAAAAACGTCGGAAAAGGTTGAAAATTCCCTGAAAAACAGTAATTTTGCGCCCGTTTTTTAAGAAGATTGCACACATGAAGAATAATTTTGAGACATACGCGCTCGTTACGGGTGCAGCCTCAGGCATGGGGCGTATATATTCGCAGAGGCTGGCACTGATGGGCTACAATATCGTTGCAATAGACATCAATGCAAAAGGTCTGGAAGAGACGGCTGCCATAGTGGAGGCCGATGTCAAGTCCTCGCAGACCATACCGCACGGACTCAAGTCGGCATTCAGGGTGTTGACCGTTGTCCAGGATCTCTCAGCGCCGGATGCGGCGGACTGTATATATGCGCGGACGGAGGCTGAAGGATGCAAGGTGGAGGTCCTGGTGAACAATGCAGGCGTGATGTACTGCCAGGGGATTGCCGAGACTACTGAGCGCATGCTCCGTCTCATAATGATGGTTCACATGAATACTCCTCTTATGCTTTGCCGCAAATATGTCGGCCCTATGAAGGAAAGAGGCAGGGGATATATCCTGAACATATCTTCCCTTGCGGCATGGATGAGCTGGCCTGGAATCGGAATGTACGGCAATACGAAGATGTTTGTGCGCAACTATTCGCGTGAGCTCCGAATCGAATGCCAGAAGACCGGAGTGAGCGTCACCAACGCTTATTTCGGCGCGGTTGACACCCCTCTGATCCCTCTTAAGGACAGCCTGAGGAAACTGGCTCGCGGTCTCGCCGTCATGATACGTCCGGAAAAGGCAGTTGACAGGGCCCTGAAGGCTACTTTCCGTCGCCGCAGAGGCACCATGCCGGGGCTTCTGAACAAGATATTCTGGCCTTTCATCGTAATTCTTCCGGACTGCCTTCTCGGCTGGGTCTATAGGAAGGCCAAGCCATATCTGATGAAGGTCTGAGCCGACAGGCCGAAAGTCGGCCGGAAACGATGGAAAATGCATTGAAATTGCTATATTTGCGGGTTGCAAAAACTGAACAGATTTATGGAAAGAGTTAAATGTCTTATAGTCGGAGGTGGCCCTGCGGGTTACACAGCCGCAATCTATGCTTCAAGAGCGGATATCGCTCCTGTATTGTATGAAGGTTCACAGCCGGGTGGGCAGCTTACCACCACTACAGATATAGAGAATTATCCCGGATTCGAGAACGGAATAGGAGGCCAGCAGCTTGTTGACTCCATGAAGGCTCAGGCGGTACGTCTCGGCACGGATATGCGTGTGGGTACCGTGACTGAGGCCGACCTTTCGAACCGTCCTTTCAGGATTGTCATCGACGGCAGCCATGAGGTGGAAGCCGAGACCCTGATCATCGCCACAGGTGCAACTGCGAAATATCTCGGGCTCGAATCAGAGCTCAAGTACAGAGGCCTCGGAGTGTCTGCATGCGCAACTTGCGACGGTTTCTTCTACAGGAAAAAGACGGTTGCCGTAGTGGGCGGAGGCGACACAGCATGCGAGGAGGCAACATATCTTGCCGGTCTCTGCAAGAAAGTGTATATGATTGTCCGCAGGGACGTTCTGAGAGCATCACAGGCAATGCAGGACAGGGTGAAGAACACCGAAAACATAGAAGTCCTCTGGAACTGCAACACTCAGGAGATCCTCGGTGACGCTGCCGGTGTGACCGGAGCAAGGCTCGTGAGGAAGGATGGCGAGGTTTTTGATATAGCCCTCGACGGATTTTTCCTTGCCATTGGACATCATCCTAATTCGGAGCTTTTCAGCCAGTGGGTGAATGTTGACAAGGAGGGGTATGTCATCACGGACGGAAAGACATCCAAGACCAATGTCGAGGGAGTCTTTGCGGCAGGTGACGTGCAGGATCCGCTTTACAGACAGGCCATCACAGCTGCCGCTTCAGGCTGCCGGGCTGCGCTTGACGCTGAGAAATTCCTGAAAATGCAATAAAATGGAAATGATGAGATTCAGACATTTGTTCCTTGTTGTACTTGCCGTGGTTTCCATGGCTTCGTGCAAGTCACAGTATGAGATAATGCTCAACAGCAATGATGCAGACGCGAAATACGAAGCTGCATTCGCATATTTCGACATGGGCAAGTATTCCAAGGCTGCCTCTTTGTTCGAGTCGCTTTCCGTGCTTACAAACGGTACGGAGCGTGATGACACAGTGAGATATTACTGGGGACTCAGCAATTACAGATACAAGGACTACTATACTGCGGAAACCAATTTCACCCAGTTTATCGAGGCCTTCCCGAGAAGTCCTTTCACTTCTGATGCACGTTACCTCCGTATCGACTGTCTCTATCGCTCGACCCTCAGGTACGAGCTTGACCAGAGTCCGACATATACGGCCATCAACGCCATATCGGAGTATATCCTCGAGTTCCCTGACACGCCTCACATGCAGGCCTGCCGTGACATGCTTTCGGATCTTAACGAGCGTCTTGACAAGAAGGCCTACGAGGCTGCGAAGCTCTATTACAGGATGGAAGACTATATGGCTTCCCGCGTGGCGTTCAGAAATGTGCTGAAAGATGATTCCGAGAATGTATATAGGGAAGATGTCCTTTATTATATAGCGATGTCATCCTATAATTATGCGCGTCTCAGCATCCCGTCGAAGCAGAAGGAAAGGTATCTTACATTCATAGACGATTATTACAACTTCATCGGTGAGATTCCTGAATCACATTACAGGAAGGAGCTTGACGCGGTTTATAAGAAGGCCCAGAAAGCTATAGGAAGGGATGTCGTGGATACCGATGTGAAGGATATGAGCGAAAAGGATTTTGCAAAGGAGAGGAAGAAGGTGCTGAGAGAAGCAAAAAAGGCGGCAAAGGCAGAAAAAAATTGAAACTCTCACTGAATCCGGAGGTATAATAATATGGAGGGACTTTGTTCCCGGACCGGAATCAGTATATAACAGAATATAGAAATGGCAAACAAGAAAACCCCTACAAACACTCTTACAAGAGACCTCTGCGACCTCGCAGCCCCTACAGGAAACATCTATGAGACAGTAGTGATACTCTCAAAGAGGGCAAATCAGATCGCAATCGCTGAAAAGAAAGAACTTACAAGAAAGCTTGAGGACTTCAAGAACGACCGTGACACTATGGAAGAGGTGTTCGAGAACCGCGAGCAGATTGAAATTTCAAAATATTACGAAAGGCAGCCAAAGCCAAGTCTTGTGGCAATCGAAGAGTTCAAGGAAAACGAGGTGTCATACAGAATGGCTAAAAAGGACGGTAACGAGTAAATATCATGCTCAGTCGGCTTCAAGTAAGGAATTATGTACTGATAGACTCTCTGGAAATAG
>CAYXMV010000061.1:0-11885 GCA_964466235.1 uncultured Muribaculaceae bacterium
GGCTGAAGTCGTGAAGAACCTCCGCGCACAGAGCCAGGAAGTCGGAGAAGACTATGCGAAGATCGAGCAGGTCGGCACTATCTCCGCAAACAACGACAACTACATCGGCAAGCTCATTGCAGACGCCATGTCGAAGGTGAAGAAGGACGGTGTGATCACAGTCGAGGAAGCCAAGGGCACAGAGACTGAGGTGAAGGTCGTTGAGGGAATGCAGTTCGACAGAGGCTACATTTCTCCATATTTCATGACAAACGGCGACAAGATGGAGGCAGTGCTTGACACACCTTATATCCTCATCACGGACAAGAAGGTATCGACAATGAAGGATCTCCTTCCTGTACTCGAGCCTATCGCACGCGAAGGAAAGTCTCTTCTTATCATAGCGGAAGATATTGATGGAGAGGCGCTTACCACTCTTGTAGTAAACAAGCTCCGCGGTACTCTCAAGATTGCCGCAGTGAAGGCTCCGGGCTTCGGCGACCGCCGCAAGGAGATGCTTCAGGACATCGCCATCCTCACAGGCGGAATGGTGATCTCGGAGGAAAGAGGCTTCACACTTGAGAATGCGACACCTGACATGCTCGGAAAGGCAGAGAAGGTTGTAGTGACAAAGGACAACACTACCGTGGTGAACGGTGCCGGTTCTGCAGAAGCCATCAAGGAGCGTGCAGACCTTATCCGCAAGCAGATCGAGACAACCACTTCTGATTATGACCGTGAGAAGCTCCAGGAGCGCCTCGGAAAGCTCGCAGGCGGCGTGGCAGTCCTCTATGTAGGTGCAGCCACCGAAGTTGAGATGAAGGAGAAGAAGGACAGGGTGGAGGATGCCCTCAGCGCAACCCGTGCCGCTGTCGAGGAAGGTATCGTACCGGGCGGTGGAGTAGCATATATCCGTGCCGCAGAGGCAATCAAGGACCTCAAGGGCGACAATGAGGACGAGACTACAGGTATCCGCATCGTGGCACGTGCCATCGAGGAGCCTCTCCGCCAGATTGCAGCAAACGCAGGCGTGGAAGGCAGCGTGATCATCAACAAGATCCGTGAAGGCAAGGGTGACTTCGGTTATAACGCACGTACAGAAGAGTATGTGAACATGTTCGAGGCCGGTGTGATCGACCCTACAAAGGTGTCCCGCGTGGCTCATGAAAACGAAGCATCCGTTGACGGCATGTTCCTCACCACAGAGTGCGCCATCGCTGACATCCCTGAACCAGCTGCAGCTCCGGCAATGCCTGCCGGCGGCATGGGAATGGGAATGTAAATCCTGACTGAAAATACACCTCAGACGTTTTGGAGGACTAAAACCGTCTGAGGTGTATCATTTTCTATATAAAAACAGCTGAATAAAGAACACCTCGGACGATTCTTGCAAGAAAAACGTCCGAGGTGTATTTTCAACAGCGCCGGGTATGTCAGTTATCCAGAGGGCGGATGAAGAAGCGGAAGGACATCGGCTCGGCTTTGATACGGTATGGTTCCATCGGCCATGCGCCCCATGAGTTGATGCAGCCGAGACCCTGCTGAGCGAGGTCGAAGCATACCCAGGTCTTGCCGAGGGAGCGCTGGTCCTCGTGGGCGAGGGCCTTGAGCTCAAGGGAGTGGGCCTGGTTGTTGCCCATTGCTCTTACATCCATTTCCTCAGTGCTGAACGGAAGGGCTGAGGCTGAGAATTTCACATCGGACGTGATCTTGAAACCGGTTCCGTTGCCATCAACGACCTTAATCCATTTGAGCTGAGTCTTTGTACCGGATTCCTGAGGACGGACATATCCGTAATGGTATTGGTCCTCGACTCTCTGGACATAGTGTCCGACAAGTGCGGAACTTGCTCTGTCCGAATAGTTTTCATGAGGGCCGAGGCCGAAGAATTCGAATGTGGAACATTCACCGGAGAGGGCCATCTGCATTCCGAAACGGGGGAGCATAGGAGCCTCAGCCAGTTTGCCGGCATCCTCAAGGGATTCGACAGCAGCTACAGTTCCATCACCATAAATCTCATATTTCACCTTCACTGTCGCCGCTTCTCCTATAGGAGCATATTCTACAAGAACATTGTAACAGTCATCTGCCGATCCGACTACAAATGATGCAACCTTGAATTCAGGGAAACGCCAGATCACATGACGACGCACATCGAAGCCGGCACCAAGGTCATTCTCAGTGGCAGCTCTTGTCAACGAAGGAGTCAAAGGAGCCGTAAGCATCTCCTTTTCTCCGATCTTATAGCTTGTCATGGCGCCGGTCTCCGCATCGAAAACCGCGGTCCATGACTTGATGCGGTCGTTTCCGGAACCGTCAAAAGTCATAAGTCCGGAGAATACATGTCCCTGACCTTCTGCATCATACGCAGGAAGCCCCGACTTGTTCCTGAATACAGGAAGGTCCGCTTCATTGAGGCATATCTGGTCGTATGAAACCTCACGGCCTGCAGGAAGAATACCATCGGCATGCTTGAGGGCATATCTCACATTCAGATAGACATCAAATCCGATGAGGTACTCCACACCGGCTGCACAAGCCACATCCTCACCTGTGAATCCCAATGACACAACCTCCGTATCCTGAGGTGCGACATCAAGCGAAGGAACCACTCCGGAAAGCACCTTGCGGCCTTCCACCTCTACATCCCACTCCAGCATATAGCGTGACAGGTCGATGAAGAAGTTCTCATTATAGACGCTGACCTCTCCCCACTTGCCGGTACCGGAGGTGTGAATGTTGCGATACTGATATGCCACCTCATAGGCATGAGGGTGAAGCGTACGGTCTGCCGCTATGATTCCGTTGCAGCAGAACGAATTATCCGATGGATCGAAATCATTGAAATCACCTCCATATACAAAGACATGGTCGGTACCGTATTTCTCTGCATCTGCAGGCCATCTGAGAGCCTGATCCACGAAGTCCCAGATGAATCCTCCCTGAAACTTAGGATATTTCCTGACAAGATCCCAATACTCCTTCAGACCTCCCAAGGAATTACCCATAGCATGGGCATATTCACAGAGTATGAGCGGCCTCGGCTGGTCGGAAAGCGAATATCTCTCGCACCACGCAGGATCGCTGTACATTATGGAGATCACATCTGTATGAGGAGCAAACTCTGCCCTTTCATAATGAACAGGACGCAGAGGGTCAAGCGATTTCACAAGATCGTACCCCTTCACGAAATTAGGGCCGTATCCGGCTTCATTTCCAAGACTCCACATTATAATGGAAGGATGATTATAGTCCCTGTGGACCATCCTGCCTATCCTCTCAAGATGTGCGGTCTCGAAAGCAGGGTCATTAGCAAGAGATTCCTTGCCGTATCCCATTCCATGGGACTCGATGTCAGCTTCATCGATGACATAGAGTCCGTAACGGTCACATAGGGCATACCAGAGAGGGTCATCAGGATAATGGCACGTCCGCACAGCATTGATATTCAACTGTTTCATTATCTGAATATCACGAACCATATCAGCTTCCGACACCACGTACCCTTTGTAAGGATTCATCTCATGACGGTTGACGCCCTTTATCAGGACCGGCTGACCGTTGACCTTGAGCTGGCTGTTCTCGATGCAGACATCCCTGAATCCGATATTTATGGAGGTACTCTCCGTCTTGCCTTTCTTGTCGTAGGCGGTCAGCTTCAATGTATAGAGCCATGGAGTCTCGGCCGTCCACTGCCTGACATCCGGTACGACACAGTTATAAGTGATGACGGTATTTCCCCTTGCCGAACGCTCCATCACAGGATCCGCGCTCTCTTCCGCGACAGTCACCCTGCGGCCCTGAGGGTCGTAAATATCGAACTGCACGGAAGTGACAGGACGGCTGACCTCAACACGCACTTCAGCCTTTCCGGAAGCGGATGCCGTCACCTTGATGTCTTCTATCCTGTTCTTCTCGCGGGAATATACATAGACATCCCTCGAGATTCCTGTCAGTCTCCAGAAATCCTGATCTTCGAGATAAGTGCCGTCGCACCAACGGAATATCTCAAGGGCAATGAGATTTTCACCTGTCCTGACATATTTTGTAATGTTGAAACGGGCTTCGAGCTTGCTGTCCTCGCTGTAGCCCACTTCCTTGCCGTTCACCCATACGCGGACGTTAGATGACGCAGCTCCGATATGGAGGAATACATCCTTTCCGTCCCATTCTTCATCAAGAACGAATGTCCTGCGGTACTGGCCTGCATAGTTGTGCCAGTCGGAAGGGATCGGAGGATTGTTCCTGTAATGTCCGCTCCAGGCATAGCCTACATTCTTATAGACAGGATCTCCATAGCCATTGAGCTCCCACATTCCGGGAACAGGCATGGTATCCCACCCCTCAGCCTCATAACCGAGGGTATAGAAATCCATAGAGCGGGCATCAATGCTTTCATACCATCTGAAGTCCCATGTTCCGTTGAGCATCAGCTTCAGTCCGTCCGTCTCGAAATGAGAAGTCATCGGAAGCCTGTTCCTCTGAACAACCTGAGGATTCTGCCAGTCAGGCAGTTCTGTCTTTTTGGCCGCATCCGCAACAGACACCAGCGGCAAGGCAATCAGGATTGCCATAATCAATTTTTTCATAATGATGTGGTTATAGTCAGTGTTTGGTCAGTTATCATATCATTTCGATGTCTGCAGACGGGATCCAGCCCTGTCTGCCGTCGGCAAGCTCAATATTGTTCCACGAGCCGACTTCATCTATTATCTTCACCTTCGTGCCTTCATGCAGAATGAAAAGGTCGGTCGAGGCCCCGGCTGCAGGAGAGCTCTTCACGGAAGTCACAGGACGCATGACTATGGCCTTGTCAGCATCGGCATAATCTTTCTTCTGCCATACCGAGAAGCTGAGCGATACGACGGCAAAGACCAGCATCACAATGCCAGTGAAGAAGCCGGCACGCCTTCCGCCCGGTGTAGGCGCAAGCAGAAAGACAAGCACAAGAGCGAGGGTCAGTGCAAGAAGCACGATGAAGCACACGGCCCATGAATCCGAATCCATCAGATAGCAGACGTCTCGTGCCCATGCCTTGAGAACGAATTCAGGAACCGGTTCGATCCTGTCCTGAATCATGCTGTTGAGCAGGTCGAGATTGTATCTCGCATCGTCATACGACGGGTCAAGCTTCAACGCCCGTTCATAATAAAGTATGGCCATCGGGATATTGCCGTCCTTGAAATATGCATCTCCCGTATTGCAGTAAAGGGACGGCGACTCAAGGCCCGTTCCCGAAATAAGTTCATAGTCTGCAGCGGCGTCTGCCCAGCGTCCGTCAACATATGCCGCATTGGCTGCATTCCATAGCGAATCAGGATATGAATCCTGAGCCCATGCCCCGAAAGGAATGACGAGAAGCATGATCATGGCCGTCAGCGCTGCTTTTGATGTATTTTTCTTCACCTTCATTTCAGAATCCATTGATGATATGACTTCCAGCGCCTCATCGTAGTGCGCCGCCATTGCCTCGTGTCCGGCATCCGGTGAATAACGGGCAAATTCGCATGCATCGAGAAGAGCAATGAACCTGGCTACATAGACTTCGCCGACACTCTTTTCCTTGAGAGCCTCGGCCATGCGCTCCTTCGACTGCTCGGCCATAGGCATGTTGAGTTTGTCGGAGATGAAGCCGACCAGGGCCTTGTGAAGTTCCTCATAGAATGCGGTATAGAGATTCTGTTTGAGGAAGCTTCCTGCGAGCTGGAGTCTCCTGAGGGCCATCTTGGTGGCCTTGCGGGTCTTGGTGCCCACGACATCAGCCCTTCGTGCCGCCACCTTTCTGAAAGCGGCCCAGCATACGCCGGCGATGATGAACAGAAGGGCTGTGACAAGCCAGAAGGCAGGCGACCACACGAAGAATGTTCCCTTTGCAGAGAGCCCAGGATTCCTTGTGCTTATGAATCTGATGTCGCTTCCGAGGGTACGGACATCCTTCTGAGAAGGACCGGAGATTATGACTCCTCCGGCATCGGTCTCATTCCCGCGTTCTACCGTCACAGGTATGGGAGCCGTTTCAAGAGTCACATATTTCTTGGAATTGACGTCGTAGTATGAATATTTGACCGGCTCAATCACAAATTCCCCGTAACTGCGCGGAATGAAAGGGAATTCATAATATCTCGTGCCGCTGAGGCCGTCCTTGTCGATCCTGTCGGAAACCTTGGTGTCATAGACTTCCATGTCAGGCGGAAAACTTACCTCAGGAGCCTCGAGAAGGGACACATTGCCCTTTCCTGTTACGGTCACGAGCAGAGAACCGGCCTCATGGGTCTTGAGGGTATCCTTGCTGAGCTTGGCAGAGATACTGAATGTACCCACACCACCCGCAAAAGATGCAGGAGCACCCGCAGGAAGAGGCGAGACATTTACCGTGACACCCTTTGAGGCTACCTTCTTGCGCACCGTCCTGTAGTCGTCGAAAAAGCCGTCGAATATGCTGTTTCCGGCTGAAGCCACACGTATATTCACCAGACATACCATCTCTGCCGGACTGATCTTCACCGCGCCCTGCTGCTGAGGGATAAGGATGAATTTGCGGAGTAGTGCCGAGTTATATATCTGTCCGTCATATACTTCCCTTGAAAACTCGATATTGGTAGGCGCTTCGATCTCCTGGCTCCAGAAACCGTTGAAGTCAGGAAAGCTTACATTCTCGAAGCCGGCCACATTGACTCTCTGATAAAGCTTGAGCGTAGCCGTAATCGGCTCGCCCACGACGACATTGGTACGGCTGAGTTCGAGGATTATGAAAATGTCCTCATCCGACACCCCGGTCTGCTGGCTCCCCGCCGGACTGCCCTGCTGCCGGGACTGCGGTCTTGAAGAAGCGGCACCAGCTGCGGCAACCTCTATGGTCCTGTTCTCTGACCGGATCTCCTTTCCCTTCACCTTTGCCGTCGCTGTCGGAATATTGAACTTACCTGTACCGACAGGCCTCAGGACATAGGTATAAGTGGTCTGTGACGATGTCGTCCTCTTTCCGTTTATTATCTGCGTGCTTACAGACCTGCCTGACTGAGGCCCCCAAAGCACCTGAAAATCATTGCCTCCATCCCATGTAAAACCTGATGGCGAACTCTCGCCTTCTATGATGAATGTGACATTGAACTGTTCGTCCGCAGCCACCACGTTAGGTGCCTCCACCCTTATGACATCCTGTGCCGAGGCAATCAGGGCCGCCAGCCCTGCAATCACTGTAATAAACAGTCTCTTCATCCTACTACCAATTTTTATCTTTCTGTCTTGACTTCAGTGCTTCGGCCTTCTGCTTGTTGACCTTGTCCTGAGTCTCCTTTTCCTTCGCCTGAATGGCCTGCAGCATCTGCTGGGCCGCCTGAGGGGTTATCTTGGGCTGCTGGCCCTGATTCTGCTGAGGCTGCCTGTCGTGCTGACCATCATTCTTGTCCTGACCGTCCTGGTTGTCCTGATCATTCCGGCCATCCTGCTGATCCTGCTGATCATCATTGTTCTGATTATCCTGATTCTGATCGTTGTTCTGCTGATTGTCCTGGTTCTGCTGCCGGTCCTGGTCCTGCTGATTCTGCTGGTTCCGGAGCATCTGTTTTGCATAGATATAATTCTCCTTCGCCTGCATGTCGTCAGGATTTCTGACCAGAGATTCCTCGAATGCCGTCACCGCGCCCTGCCAGTCCTGCTGCGCTATGGCGACATCACCCAGATTGAAATAGTAATCGGCAGCCTGCGGAGCCTCAGCGACCACCTCCCCTATCCTTTCCAAAGTGGTCTTGGCCTGTTCCATATCCTTCTGACGATATAGATTGGATGCAAGATTATAATTCGCTGCCACGGAAAGCGAATCCTTCACCAGGGCCTTGCGATAATCTATGTCAGCCTCCCTGTAATTCTCCTTCCTGAAGTCACGGTTACCCTTGCGTACGTCCCTTCTGTCGATCTGCCCCCATAGCGGAGAGACCAACACACAAAGCAGGAAACCTGTTATTATATACTTATTCATATTCTTATCAGTTTGTCATGCTGAATACAGTGAAGCATCTTCGGGCTAAAGATTCTTCGCTGACGTTCAGGATGACAGTATCATCGATTAAACAAATGTCTTTTAGAACGACGGTCACCTATAAGCATCTCAAGAACAAAGAAGAATAAGGCAAAAGCAAGAAAATACATGAACTGCTCGTCATACTCCTCAAAGACGACAGAACTGTACTTCTCATCCTCCATCTTCTTTATGTCATCGATAACAGGATTGAGTCCGAATTCACTGTTTCCGGCCCTGACATATACACCGTTGCCCGCAGCCGCCACATCCTGAAGCACCTTCTCGTCCAGACGGGTCACGACGATATTGCCGTCCTTATCCTTCAGAAGTTCGCCATCCATAGGAATAGGCTTGCCCTCAGGCGAACCGACACCGATTGTGAACACCCTCACACCCATCTCGGCGGCAGTCTTGGCCGCAGCCACGGGATCATCCTCATGATTCTCTCCATCGGTGATGATGATGATGGCACGGCTCTTCTCGCTCTGCACGCTGAAACTCCTCATAGCCGTATTTATAGCCTCACCTATGGCCGTACCCTGCACTGGGACGGAATTGGTGGAAATGCTTCCGAGGAACATCTTGGCCGACACATAGTCAGTGGTGACAGGAAGCTGGACAAATGAATTTCCCGCAAAGACTATCAGACCGATGCGGTCGTCGCGGAGCTTATCGACAAGACGTGAGATGGCAAGTTTGGCCCTCTCGAGCCTGTTCGGAGAATAATCCTCAGCAAGCATGGAATTGGAGACATCGAGAACGATCATGATCTCGGCTCCCTTCGTCTCATGTTCCTTTAGTTTCGCTCCTATCTGAGGCCGCGAAAGTCCGATGACGAAGAAGAAGAATCCCACGGCAAAGAAAGTCAGCCTGAGCCAGCCTTTCGCCTTGGCGTACGAAGGCATGAGACGGGCGACGAGCGTCTCGTCACCGAACCTCCTTATCCTGCGCTGACGAAGTCTGAGCACAACAGCATAGACCACGAAAAACAGCGGTATCAGGAAAAGAAGCAGAAGATATTGTGCCTGTGCAAAATTAATCATATCAATCCCTCCCACATCAAGGCAGACGCCTTATTACAAACCAGTTCAACATAAGTTCGAGCAACAGGGCCAGCAAGGCAAGAAGGGCGTATGTTCCGAAGAGTTCCTTATATATAGGAAAGCTGTCGATGGTCGTGCGCGCCTTCTCCATCTTGTTGATCTCGCTATAGATTTCGGCAAGTTTCGTATTGTCGGTGGCACGGAAATAACGGCCTCCGGTTGACTCGGCAATCTCTGAAAGCAGGGCCTCATCAATCTCAACCTTCACATTCTGCACTTCCACTCCCCACGGGGTCATCACAGGATAAGGAGCCATTCCCTCCTTTCCGACACCGATGGTATAGACCCTCACGCCATAAGTCTTTGCAATCTCTGCCGCCATCTGAGGCGAAATCTCGCCTCTGTTGTTGACTCCGTCGGTAAGCAGGATCACCACCCTGCTCTTCGCATCCGAGTCCTTCATTCTCGCCACAGCTGTGGCAAGTCCGTTTCCGATGGCTGTACCATCCTCGATAAGGTCGGTCTGCACTTCCTTCATGAGATTGATGAGAGTGGCGCGGTCTGTCGTAAGCGGACACTGAGTGAAGCTTTCACCGGCAAAGACCACTATTCCCATCCTGTCGGAAGGCCTCTGGGAAATGAATTCGATTGCTATATCCTTTGATGCGCTTATTCTGTCCGGGGTAAGGTCACGGGCAAGCATACTCGTGGATACGTCCATAGCAAGGATGATGTCGATACCCTCGGTATCTATCCTCTCCATCTGTTCGGACGACCTCGGACGGGAAATGGCCAGGACTATCATCACCAAGGCAAAAGTCCTCAGAAGGAAAGGCAGATGGCGGAGCACCGCCATGAACGACATGCCTCTGAGAGTCCACGGGACCGAAGATGACACCCTCATGTGGGGATGTCTCCCGCTGAGTTCAAGCCAGATATAATGCAATGCCAGCAAAGCCGGTATCACCATGAGCCACAGAAGCTTAGGATACTCAAAGAACATCGCTCACCTCCTTTTCCACATTGTCATTCCGACCTGTTGACGCCTCGATTCCGTCATCATCGGTTGAAGCCTCGATTCCGTCATTTCGACCGACCGTAGAGAGCGGAGAAATCTCCTCCTTTTCCACATCCGCCTGATAAGTGGAAGTGACAAACCTCACTGCCACAGGAAGCACAGCCGCATTATCCTCGTCAGAAGCCGTGAACTTGGCGAACTTGACGAAATCCGCCCTCTCGAAGAGTTCACGAAGTTCGGCCGCAAGTTCCTTCGGCACATCGGTATCCTTAAGGTCCTTGAAAAGTTCAGCCGTAGTCATCTCCATTGCTCCTACTCCATATCTCTCGGCTATATATTCCCTCAGAGTGTCGGTAACTCCAGAATAGAAAGCCTTCTGCTTCTCAGGAGCCCACATGGCATTGCCCCTGTACCTGTCGAGCTTGCGCAGAGCAACGATATGGGCAGGATCCTTATGCGCATATTCAGGATCATGCGTGCGGCGATACCTTATTATAAGCCATACCGCAAGCCATATCAGGCCGGCAAGCGCAAGACCGCCTGCAACCCATGGCGCGACTTCCTTGAATGTCACCGGATACCTGATCTGTCCCTTTATGTCATGAGGCACGAAGGTGGCTGTATCCACCGGCATTGTCCTCACCTCAAGACGCTGAGGCTCAAACACAAGGGTATCCGCCACTCCATCCTTGCTCATCCGCAGCACGGCAAGAGGGGGCAGAATGTAATTGCCTTCGTCGAACGAAGTTATCTTTATGCTGCTTCTGATGTCGTAAAGCTTAGGCAGCCCTTTCTTCTGCTTAGTGACCTTCAGAGTATCGATTTCCCAAGGGCCCACGACACGGATATTTGTCATAAGTGTGTCACCGAGCTGTGCATACCCGAAAGCCGTTCCCTCCTCCACCTGCATGAGGTCGAAGCCATAGCGCAGCTGATCGGCGATGAGGACAGAATCCCTTTCCTGAATCTGCTCAAGGAAGGCACCCTCCATCTCCACCACCTTGCCAGGGAGTTGGGCAGCCATAGCCAAAGGCATAAGCAACAATATATATATCAATGCTTTGCGCATAAACTCTATCTGTTTTTAAACAAGGTCATCAGTCCCTTGACATAATCTTCGTCAACGGCTATGCTGACCTTGTCAACATTATATTTCATGAACAGTCTTGATGAAGTCTGTTCCAGATTTCTGAACCATTCTTCGTAGGCAAGCCTCATCTTTCTGTCGGAGGTGTTCACCCACGCTGTCTTTCCGGTCTCGGAGTCCTTGACATTCACAAGACCGATGTCCGGAATGCTTCTTTCGCGAGGGTCATAGACCTCTATCACCGAAAGGTCGTGCCTGTTCACCGCCACCTTCAGCGCCTCTTCGTAGCGAGGGCTCCCGTCTTTATTGACATCTATCATGTCTGACAGAAGGAAAGCCGTGCATTTCTTCTTTATGGCGTTGGTCAGGTAGCGCAGTGCCTCGGAAATATCCGTACCGTCGGTCGAAGGCTCGAACTCTATGATCTCACGGATGATGTGCAGCAGATGGCTCCTTCCCTTCTTCGGAGGAATGAACTTCTCGACCTTGTCGCTGAAGAAGAGCGCGCCCACCTTGTCGTTGTTGATGATGGCAGAGAAGGAGAGGACGGCCGCAATTTCAGCGATCATGTCTTTCCTGCTGCTTCCCACCGTACCGAAAAGCCTCGAGCGGCTCACATCCACCAGCAGCACCACCGTCAGTTCCCTCTCCTCCTCAAAGACCTTGACATACGGAGAACGCATGCGCGCAGTGACATTCCAGTCCATGTTGCGCACATCGTCACCGTACTGATACTCA
>CAYXMV010000062.1:0-4321 GCA_964466235.1 uncultured Muribaculaceae bacterium
CATCTGGAACCAATACCAATGCATGGTGACCTTCAACATGTCCCGTTCCGCATCTTTCTTCGAGAGCGGCATAGGACGAGGAATGGGATTCCGCGATTCGAACCAGGATCTTGTGGGATTTGTACATCAGATACCGGAACGTGCACGCGAAAGGATCATAGACATCGCTTCCACCCAATTCCCGGACGGAGGCTGCTATCATCAGTATCAGCCTCTCACCAAACGCGGAAACAACGACATCGGAGGCGGATTCAATGACGACCCTATGTGGCTGATCTTCGGCACGGTGGCGTATATCAAGGAAACGGGCGATTTCGGCATTCTCGATGAACCGGTACCTTTCGACAACAAAGCGGGCAGCGAGGTATCGCTGATGGAGCATCTGCGCATTTCCTTTGACCATGTGGTGAACAATCTCGGACCTCACATGCTTCCTCTCATCGGGCGTGCGGACTGGAACGACTGCCTCAACCTGAACTGTTTCTCATGGGATCCGAACGAGTCTTTCCAGACGACGGAAAACAAGACGGAAGGTTCTCAGGCAGAGTCGCTTATGATAGCCGGGCTGTTCGTGGTCTGCGGACGCGACTATGTGGAACTTTGCCGTGAACAGGGTCTCGATCAGGAAGCCGATCGTGCTGCAGCACTTGTTGAGAATATGGTCGAGGCGGTGAAGAAGCACGGATGGGACGGAGAATGGTATCTGCGTGCCTACGACTATTTCGGACGCAAGGTGGGATCGCACGAGAATGAAGAGGGACAGATCTTCATAGAATCGCAGGGATGGTGCTCTATGGCGGGAATAGGCCTTGAGGAAGGAATGGTGCAGAAGGCTCTCGACTCCGTGAAGGAGAGGCTTGACTGCGAGCATGGAATCGTCCTCAACAATCCTGCATTCACTAAATATATTGTCGAATACGGAGAGATTTCATCATATCCGGCCGGCTACAAGGAGAATGCCGGCATATTCTGCCATAATAACCCATGGGTCATCATCGGCGAGACGGTCCTGGGACGGGGCGACCGTGCCTGGGAGTATTACCGCAAGATATGTCCTTCATACACAGAGGAACGCAGTGCACTGCACAAGGTGGAGCCTTATGTATATTCACAGATGATCGCAGGAAAGGATGCGGCAAGGCCGGGCGAGGCGAAGAACAGCTGGCTCACGGGTACGGCCGCATGGAACTGGTATGCAATCACACAGTTCATCCTCGGCATCAGGCCGGCATACAACGGATTGGAGATAGATCCTTGCATCTGCTCAGAATGGAAGGAATACAGTGTCAGACGCCGTTTCCGCGGAGCGGTCTATGACATAAAGGTGCTGAATTCCGATGGAGTGTGCAAGGGTGTCAGAAGCATGACATTGGACGGTGCAGAGATTGAAGGCAATACAGTCCCTCATAGTCCTGGTGAACACAAGGTAGTAGTAACGCTCGGATAAGATCATCATGCGCAGATTTCTGTTTCTTTCTGTCCTGACGGCTTTGATGGCTGTATCCTGCGGCCCGGACATCCCTTTGGATGAGGATCCGGTACAGGACCCTGTCACTGAAAATCCGACACCTGAACCGGAGCCGGAACCCGAACCGCTTCCGGCGTTTGAATCGGCCTATGAGTCGGTCAGGAACATGGGTGTAGGATGGAATCTCGGCAACACCCTTGATTCGTGGTGGACCGGAGACACTGACGGAAGGGACTGGAAGGCCTGGGAGACCGGATGGGGTCAGCCGGTGACGAAGCCGGAACTGATGACGATGATGAGAGATGCGGGATTCGGCGCCATCCGTGTGCCGGTGACCTGGGGAGTGCATCTGGGACAGGATGGAAAGGTCTTTGAAGAATGGATGACCCGCGTCAATGAGGTCGTTGACTATGTGTTGGATACCGGGCTATACTGCATTCTGAATGTACATCACGATACGGGAGCAGATGAAGATGCCTGGCTCATAGCGGGCGCATACGGATATCTGCAGGCGAAGGAAAGGTTCGAAGGACTCTGGACACAGATAGCTGAACGCTTCAAGGATTATGACCAGAGACTTCTTTTCGAAGGTTACAACGAGATGCTCGACGGGAGCCGGTCGTGGTGCTATGCCTCGATGAATCTCGGATATGATGCCGTTGCGGCGGCAGAAGCCTACAAGGCCATAAACGATTATGCACAGAGTTTCGTTGATGCCGTACGCGCTACCGGAGGCAACAATGCTGTCAGGAACCTTGTCGTCAACACATACGGAGCATGCAACGGCGCAGGAAGCTGGAGTCCATATCTCCCCGACCCTCTCAAAAACATGAAAATGCCGTCAGATACTCCGGAAGGACATATTCTCTTTCAGGTTCACTCTTATCCTCATATAGACGACCGGGCTGCCATGGAAGCAGAAGTGTCGGGGATGCTCGACCTTCTCGATACGCACCTCGCCTCCCTCGGAGGCCCTGTGATCGTAGGCGAATGGGGCACATTCAGCGAAAATCCGTCTCTCGAGAATTATTGCCATTATGCGGATTTCTTCGTCCGCAGCGCCAAGGAACGCGGGATCGGCACTTTCCATTGGATGGGCATTTCAGATGGGATACACCGTTCCATTCCTGTATTCAGCCAGCCGGAAATAACGGAAACCATAGTCAAGGCATATCACGGAGAAGGCTTCATTCCATCAATTCCTGTCATGGAGGATCGCGACATCTCGTTCAAGGTCACATACAACAGCCTCTGGTCGGAACTTAACCTTTCAGCCTCAACCTTGAACCTTGATGACTACAAGGGCATATCATTCGAATTAGAAGAGGCACCCCCTGCCGGTCATCTGCACATCAAGGTATATGGCGAGAGTGACGGCAAGGAACAGTATGCCGGATTTGAAGGAGCATCGACGACGCTTATGTTCGATCCTTCGGTTCTGGGATCCAATACAAGACGCGTGACCCTCCAATATACAAAGGACGGCAGTTTCACTACAGTGCTGAAACGAGTCGTACTCATCAAGGCTGACGGGACAGAAGAGACCTGCACTCCGTCCGTATTCTGGGGCTGCTCCCTCGAACTTCAATATTGATTACATACAGAACCGCCGGCGCATTATGTCATATGTGCCGGCGATATCAATCTATTCAGCTATCAGGCGGAGGACACGGCTTGACCAGTCGTCCTGCTTGTGATAGTCAACTGTGTGCCTGTATGGGATTTCGAGACCGTTTTCCATCAGGAAACTGCCGCTGAACGTGAGGCCTTCATACGGAAGAGGCACATTGTCTATGCGATTGAGTTCCACAACCTTATAGCGACGGTCAGGGTCGAGTCCGGCCATCTTCACACGAGGGAAATGCTCGTCATAGAAGGTCTCGGTCTTCCACCAGTAGAACACGGCCTCGGACTTGTCAGGAGCGACATACATCATCGAAGCGAAATCATTCTTGTCGTATGGAGACACTAATCTATAGATGTCACCCTGCTGCACCACAGGACGGATTTCCTTATATTCGGCTATCGCCTTGCGGCACAGATCCTTTTCCTCCTGCGTCATGTTCTTCGGCTGGATCTCCATTCCGAGACGGCCGCTCATTGCCACGTCGATGCGGTATTTCAATGAAGTTGTGCGGAAAACCGTATGGTTCGGAGTCGCGCTGATATGTGAAGCCATGGCCACGGCAGGGAAGAAATATGATGTACCCCACTGCATATAGACCCTCTGGAGGGCATCTGTGTTGTCGCTCACCCAGAACTCGTCGAACCACGGAAGCACACCCCAGTTCGCACGACCGCCGCCTGATGCGCAGGCCTGGATTGTGACATCCGGATATTTTGCACGGATTCTGTCGCATACGGCTGCGAATCCACGATGATATTCAATGTAGAGATGACTCTGTCTGTCGTCCGGAAGATATTGTGATCCATGGTTGGTGACAGACATGTTGGCATCCCATTTTATATAGTCTATTTCAGGATTCTCCGTCATAATGTCATCCACGATCTTGAACACGAAATCCTGCACTTCCGGATTTGCGAGGTCGAGAACCACCTGTGTGCCTCCGCGTCCGAGGACCGGTTCGCGCTCCGGGGCCTTGATTATCCATTCGGGATGAGCCTCATACAGTTCGCTGACGGTGTTCGCCATTTCCGGCTCGATCCATATTCCGAACTTGACGCCGTGGGCATCTGCACGGTCAACAAGCCATGAAATGCCGTTTGGAAGCTTGCGTCTGTCAACCACCCAGTCGCCGAGCGAACTGTTGTCAACGAGACGAGGATATTTGTCTCCGAACCAGCCGTCATCCATGACGAAGAGTTCACCGCCCATATATGCTATGTCAGACA
>CAYXMV010000062.1:4331-11845 GCA_964466235.1 uncultured Muribaculaceae bacterium
ATTGATGTTGAAATAGACGCCTTCCCAGCTGTTGAGAAGAATCTTGCGGAGCTCGTTTCCGTGAGCAAGCTTATGATTGCGTCCCCAACGGTGGAAATTGCGGCTCGCTCCGCTCAGACCTTCGTCGGAATAGGTAAGGGCAAGTTCCGGAGTCTTGAATACCTCCTTCGGTTCAAGGATATAATGCGAATTGTCAGGGTTGATTCCGGCAAAGAAGGAATGCCAGTCTGTATCTCCGGTGTCGATCCTGAGTTCATAGTTTCCGCTGTAGCAGAGTGCGGCACCGATGACACGGCCATGATTCTCCTGAGGCTTGCCGTCAAGGGAGAACATAACCTCGGCGTGTGCCGTGTGCGAATTGCGTATGCCGTCCTTGTTCTTGATGACCTTCATTCCTCTTTCGAGAGGTTCCTGCGCCACGCGGCCTTCATTGGCCCATGTACCGTAGAGATGGCTTACCCATACATCCCCTTTCCTTATAGGAAGGAATCCGGAGTCGAAACGTGTGAGGGTCACCGGCTTCTTAGACTTGTTCTCTATCTCCGTCCATGTCTCTATCATATCCACATCCTGATATGCCCTGTAACCTATTGTCACATAGAGGGGATATACAGTATCCTTGAGAAGGATCCTTGTAATCTGAACTCCATCCTCGACCGTCTGGGTCATGCTTTCTACTCTCAGGACGGTTGACATGTTTCCGTCGGAGTGGGTTACAGCCAGTGCCGGCTCGCCGGCGCACCAGAATCCGTATGACGGATAGGCGTTGTGGTTCGCCACGCCCGCAGTTTCAAGATTGGCGAAATCCGCATCGTCAAGCCTTCCACCGAAATACTGTACCTGGACTTCCCCGCCCTTCCCGGCCTTCAGCACCATCTCCATGTTCTGAGTGGTGATTCTCACCTGTGCAGCTGCAGCCACGCCGAACGCGACCGTCGCCAATGTCATCAATACTTTTTTCATATAATAATTGCTTTATTGATCTTTGAAAACGGTTTCTCCACGTAAAAAGGCCTTTGGGTGGAGAAACCATATAATTTGCATGCTTTGTCCACAGAAACGACCCTTTTCGTGGAAGAAATCACTAATTCAACCGGGATTTTACAAACCTGCCCCATGGACTGAGGTCAGCATCAGCCCATGGTCCTTCAGAAGGAGCTGAAGGATAAAGCATTGAACAAGTCTCCTTCTTGTCCGAAATCGACCAGAAAAGATAGCTGATGTCGTTGTCCTCCATCCACTCGATCCATGCCCGGGTCGATTCCACATCTATTGGTCCCTGTCCGTCGGCATTCATACCGCCGCATTCGGTAACAAAGAGCGCCAGCCCTTTCGACATGGCATAATCACCTTTATCGCGAAGCCATTCCTTATGGGTGCCCGCATAGAAATGAAGGGTGTACATCAGGTTGTCATACCCTGTGATCGGATCATCTGCCGCATCATCCACATTCTGCGACCACCTCGGCGTACCTACAACAATCACCGCATCCTTCTCGATGGCACGGATAGCCTTGATCACCTCGATGGAATACTCCTTGATTTCGGCCCATGTATAATCTATCTGATTGACATGATCCTTGTATGAAGGCTCGTTCCATATCTCATAGATGACATTAGGCACGCCTTTGTATTTTTCAGCCATATAGGTAAAGAACTCTATGGCAGCTTCGGTATGAAGTCCGTGCGCATGCCAGTCAACGAGAACATAGACACCGTTCTCGATTGCGGCATCCACAATGGTGCAGGCACTTTCCTTTCCGAATTCCGGATCGTCAAGATAGCACTTTGCCTGAGCCTCGGAAGCCCTGAGTTCCACACCTACGGCTGCACGTACGATCTCCGCACCCCAGTCATTCACGACATGTGTCACAGCTTCAGCGTTATAGAACCTTGGCCAGAGACAGTTCCAGCCGAAACTCATACCACGGAACTGTACGGTATCTCCCGACTCGTTCATCAGGGCCGTACCCTCCACATGCAGGCTTTCCACCTGCGGAACCGTCCTTGTGCAGGAGATCACAAACATCATCAGAAAAAATATTCTTTTCATGGCATACATTATATTGTCTTTCAATGAGTTGCACACAATCGCTGCTGCACTCCGACAGCAGCGGTTTATACTAAGTGAGTGACGCACAGGAGGTTAGGCGCCAGCACGGCGGGAAGCAAGTTCGGTCTGGACGCCGGCCATCTTCTGCTTGGTCAGAGGGTAGAACCACACTACCAGGATCGAGAGGGCAGCAACAGCTGCCGGCACCCAGCTCATGAGGATGCG
Organism: uncultured Muribaculaceae bacterium; assembly: GCA_964466235.1. Lineage (GTDB taxonomy): Bacteria > Bacteroidota > Bacteroidia > Bacteroidales > UBA932 > Cryptobacteroides. The sequence goes on from CAYXMV010000062.1 coordinate 6,610, forward strand.
GAGTCCGGTGATAGCCGTCTCTGTCTGGATTGCGCCGGCAGCCGTGTCATAGCCGAATGCGGCAAGCATCCACATCACGGCTGAACCTCCGAATGCGCCTCCGAACTTCTGCGCCATTGATGCAGACGAGAAGATCAGTCCGGTCGAAGCGGTGCCGTCCTTGAGTTCTGAATAATCGGCTACATCGGCATACATGCTCCATACAAGCGGCGAGATGATTCCCGTGAATACAGAGATGACGATCTGGAAGGCAAGCATCGCCCAATAGCCGCCCGCAGTGGCCGGAAGGAAGAAGAAGGCTATGCTGAGGCCTATCAGGGCAGCCATGGAAATGATATAGGTTGACTTCTTTCCGAGATGCTTCGACATAGGCACTGCAAGTACCACTCCGACCATGTTCGCGATCTCACCCACAGAAAGGAAGATGCTGGCCGAGACGAGGAATGCCCACTGCGGAGCCATTTCGACCGTTTTCTGGATATAGTCTGCAAAGAAATATGCAGTCGTGGTGCCACGGACCGTATTGAAGAGGTTGGAAGCGAGAGCCGCACCTATGAGGAGCCACCACGGCTTGTTCTTGAGAAGAAGCTTGAGGTCAGTGCCGACAGAAACCGTCGATTCGCTCTTGACATGTTCCTTGGTCATAAGGAAACAGAGGATGAAGAGAACCAGACAGAATGATGCGATGACGATCATAGCATTGTTCCATGCTGCAGGCGAGGTGGATATGGATGCGAGTCCGCCTGCTCCCTCTACTGCCACGCGGCCTTTGTCGAACATATTGCAGAGTGGTTCCCATGCGAAGAGGGCGATGAAGCTTCCTCCGTATGCGAAGAACATCCTGTAAGATGAAAGCACCGACTTTTCGTCAGAATCCGCTGTCATCACATTCAGGAGGGAGCCATAAGGGACATTGATTCCAGTATATACGGTCATCATCAGAAGATATGTGACGTATGCCCAGACGGTCTTGCCGTTTTCCGGTGTCGTGAAGAGAAGGATACCGCAGACCGCGAACGGAAGGGCGAAGAAGAGCAGATACGGACGGTATTTGCCCCAACGGGTCTTGGTACGGTCGGCTATAATTCCCATCATCGGGTCCGAGACGGCATCCCAGATGCGGGTCACGAGCATGAGCACTCCTGCATCGGCGAGGCTGAGACCGAACACGTTCGAATAGAAGAACGGCAGGAAGTATGAGAAGAGTTTCCAGAACATCGACGACGACATGTCGCCGAAGCCGTAGCCTATTTTTTCGCTTAATTTCATATAGAGCATAAATTATTGATTCATAACACTTTATTATGATTCGCCGCTGACAAAACGCAGCAGCGGATATAGCGAAGCGGTTGGGAGTCAGGGGGTCAGGTGCCAGCCTTACAGGTTGCGGTCTATCAGGCGGTTGAGGCGTTTCACGGTCTCGCCCGTAGTGAATGCATCAGGTTCCGTGTTGAGACAGTAGTCAACGAGGCGGTCAACTGTCGAGGTGGCAACATGCATTCGGGTGTCGCTCGATGCGTAATATATGAACACCTTGCCGTCCTCGTCTGCAATCCAGCCGTTGGTAAAGAGGACATTCATCACGTCACCGATATATTCCTCACCCTCAGGCACCATGAAGAAGCCGGCCGGCTCGGCGATAACCTCTGACGGATCCTCAAGGGAGGTCATATAGAGGTAAAGCACATAGCGGAGGCCGGAAGCACAGCCGCGCACACCATGTGCGAGATGCAGCCAGCCGCGGTCCGTCCTGATGGGATGCGGACCCTCGCCGTTCTTGCTCTCCTTGATGGTGTGATAGAAGCGGCGGTTGATGATCTTCTCATCCGTGATCACGACCTTTTCCATGCTGTCAACCAATGCCCAGCCTATTCCGCCGCCGTTGCCGGCATCTATGAATCCGTCCTGCGGACGTGTGTAGAGGGCATATTTTCCGTCAACGAATTCCGGATGAAGAACAACATTGCGCTGCTGCGATGAGGATTCCATGTCAGGAAGCCTCTCCCAGTTGACGAGATCACGGGTGCGTGCCACACCGGCTGCCGCCACTGCAGATGAAAGGTCGCCCGGAGCAGCGGAAGGATCCTTGCGCTCCACGCAGAAGATTCCGTAAATCCACCCGTCCTCATGGGCTGTGAGTCGCATGTCATAGACATTGGTTGCAGGCTCACCGTATTCAGGCATAGTGATCGGGCGGTCCCAGAAACGGAAATTATCCACACCGTTCGGGCTTTCGGCCACAGCGAAGAATGATTTGCGGTCGGCTCCTTCGACGCGCACAACAAGAACATATTTTCCGTTCCACTTGATGGCCCCGGAATTGAATGCCGCATGGATACCGAAGCGCTCCATCAGATATGGATTGGTTTCCTTGTTGAGGTCGTAGCGCCAGAAAAGAGGGGCGTGTTCACCTGTCAGGATGGGATTCTCATAGCGTTCATAGACGCCGTTTCCTTCTATAGGTCGATTCTTTTTGGTTATGAGGGCTTCATGCTGGGATTTAAGCCACTCTAATCTTTCTTCGAAAGTCATATTTTTTCGGTTTTATTTCTATACTATAGATTTCTCGACTCACTTCGTTCGCCCGTCATCAGATTGCCGCTTGAGGCATTTCGGAAGATATGACGGAGAAAACTTACTGCAACTTTATTCTAAAAGAAGGATATTGTCCAAGGCAGCGAATGCTTTGAAGTCGTCAGCCGACTCCTGGCCCGGGAACGGAGCATAATAATGCGTCGGCTGGTCGCAGGCGTTGCGCCATGTCAGCACATAGCTCACAGGATAGTCCTTCACAGAAGGATACAGGACCTCCGTCCACCACTTCGGGTCTTTCAGAGTCTCATGTCCGGTCTCCGTCACTGCGGCTATCTTTCCATGCTCCCGAGCAAAAGCGACTGTGATGTCGAGGGCATTCTTCATGTCAGCCATATATTTTTCCTTTGTTCCTGAATGGTAGCAGTCGAAGCCGACCATGTCTATATATTCATCTCCGGGATACCTTTCCGCATAGACTTCCGGAGAAGAAAGTTCTCCTGCTCCCGGCGAATAGGACCATACGAGATTTGTCATGCCGCGCTCTTTCATCATATAGTCGTATGTCATCTTCCAGAGGGCCTTGTACTGCTCTGTGGTACATAGTCTCTGTCCCCACCAGAACCAGCTGCCGGTGTGCTCGTGCCATGGTCTCCAGATGACAGGAATCACTTCTCCGCCGGCTGTCTTGAGCGATTCCATAAAGTCTGCGACATTCTTGAGCCATCCCATGAAATATTCATGTTTCTCTCCTCCTGGAAGAACCGAAGCCACAACCTGATCGGAAGTGACATCCCAGGCATCTCCACCAGTGAGAGGATTACGCGGATGCCATGAGAAAGTCACAATGCCGCCCCTTTCGTGATGAGCCACGGCCGACGCACGCATATTGTCGAAATCATTCTTGTCGAGATTTGCCTCCCACCCTAATTCTATTCCGCCGAGATCCATTCCATAGACTGCAGGATAATGTCCGCTGACCGCATGGACATCAGACTGCACAAATTCGGAGGCATCATCTTCAATTTTCCACGAATGGCCGTACATGAGGTCATCCTGATGGCCGTACATTATCTTTCCGTCATCCACGAGAGCGGAAAGCCGGTCCAGAAGCGCCTCGGCAGGAGTCGCAACCGGCTCCTGCGAGCCACATGAGATTGCTGCAAATAAAACTGACAGCAAGGTTACAGGTTTCAGTATATATTTCATAATTCTATGGTTATTGTTCTGTTTCAAAGAGCCGCCGCAGCCCCCTTCGACTCCGCTCAGGGCTGAAGGCTCCGGATGACATGTGAACGCTCTGACTATTGAGGTGAGTTGCGGTAAACATCATCGAGGGTGAGACTGTCGGTGTAAGACGAGATCAATGCCAGGATCGCTTCCTTCGCCTCGGTAGAGCAATATTCGCCCGTACCGTGATTTATGAAGGCATGGCGCTCCTCGCCTGCTCCCGCGGCTCCGTTGTCCCAGATAATTGCCGGAACGCCGTAAGTCTTTGCCAGCTTTGCATAATATTTAAGGTAATACTGCTGGAACTTCTGCTCACGTCCGGTCGCACGGTTGACACATCCGAACTCACCCATATACACAGGAATCCCCTTCGATATATAGTTCACATAAATCTTTTCAAAGACCTTCTTCAGGTCACCCTCGTTGTCGCCAGCGACTTTCTTTGAAGGATCCGCCGTATGGCCCCATTCCGATTTTGTCGCCGCGAGAGTGTAGTCATACGGATCATAACAATGGACGGACATCATCAGACGTTCCAATGCAGTATCCTCGGGCATGACGAAGGACTCTAAAGATATGTCCACATTCGTACAATATGCCGGAATCCCGAGGATTCTGCCGGTGTTCTCACCGCCGGCAGCACGTACGGCATCCACAAACGCCTGATTCCACTCGTTCAGACATTTATACTGCTTGCCGCCGTCATTTCTGTTGGCTCCCCAGCCCCATCCGCCGTCATGAATCTCGTTAAAAGCCTCAAAGATAAGAAATTCTCCCTTATCCTTGAACTTTTCGGCGATCTGTCCCCACATGGTTCCTATCTGCTCAAGAAGCTGCTTCTGCACATCCGGATCCGCCGCGGCGCTCTTGATATCAAGCCAGTACTTGCTGTCGCTGCCGTCGTGATGCATATTGATGATGACATTCAGGCCTGCAGCCTCGGCATAGCCGACGACCTCTGCCACGCGGTCGATCCAGGCATCTTCTATCTTATAATCCGGTGCTTCGCCTATATGTCCCATCCAGGTCACAGGGATTCGGACAGTATTGAAACCTGCCGCCTTTACCTTTGTGAAGGTTGCTGCCGTCGCCTTCGGATTGCCCCAGAAAGTCTCTCCGGACACGCCGTTGTTCTGTGCATCGAAATGGTTACCCATATTCCAGCCTATACCGAGCCTTTCTGCAAACTGCCATGCGAGATTTCCGTCGTTTTCCGGAATCACGGTATCATCGTCGCCATCGTCACCATTGCCGCCTCCGCCACCATTCACAGGGTCTGCCGCCTCCTGGGTGACATCCACATACTGCTTTTCTTCGCCCGCCACTACGGAAATCCTTGTCTGGCGCGCCTCCGGCACGATATTCTTCTGAACGGTCACGGTCACAACGGTCTTGCTGTCCGCACTCTTTTCTCCTTTTGAAGCAGTAAGCCAGCCGTCTCCTGGTACCAGAAAGAGATTTTCGGAAGCTGTTA
>CAYXMV010000063.1:0-11823 GCA_964466235.1 uncultured Muribaculaceae bacterium
GCGCCGATGGTACTGCCCCACCAGGTGGGAGAGTAGGTAGCTGCCACTTTTTTATGGGGGTATAGCTCAGTTGGCTAGAGCGCCTGCTTTGCAAGCAGGAAGTCGTCGGTTCGACTCCGACTATCTCCACGGACTTATTGACATTCAATCAGTTATGAATTTACGCAGAAATTTACGTCTAAAATCGTAAGTTTCTGCTTTTTTTTATATATTTATACTTGTTAAGAAAGAGCGTGAGAAACTGATTCTAAAGTCGCATGACATGAAATATATCTTTACTCTTCTTGCTGTATTTCTTTTGGGAGTTCCGGCGGCTCTTGCGGACTCTGGCAGACATGATGTATTCAAGTCACTCTCGGTAGGGGAAGGATTGCCTCACAGCGACGTAAATGCAATAGTTCAGGATTCTACAGGATATCTGTGGTTTGCTACGTACGGTGGATTGTGCAAATATGACGGTTACAGGTTGAAAGTCTATAGAAGCGATAATTCAGGTTTGAGCGGAGACCGGGTCATTTCGCTTTATGTGGCTTCAGATTCGATGCTTTATATCGGCACGGAGTCCGGAGGCTTGAATATCTATAATCCCGTCACGGATGAGATAACCCATGTCGGCAAATATGAGGATGGAGGAAATGTGACGGATGATGTTGTAAGTCATATATTTGAAGATAGGGATTCAATAGTGTGGGTATGTCATAACAATATGCTGTCAGAGGTGTGCGGAACTGGCGGAGACAGGTATCTGAAAACTATATATAGGACTGCTTCACCGGACTTGACTGTGGAATCAGGAATCGCCATGAATGAAGATACCCTCCTGTTTTCTGCGGGGGGAGCTCTTATGATGTATGATAAGATGACGGGAAGATGTGAACGGATGGCTGGGCTTGCTGCACGAAGTTTTGTACGTGATGGCGACAGAATACTCGTGGGTACGTTCAAAGGCCTGTATGAGGTTGGGGATGATGCTGTCATACGCAATATCATACCAGATGTTTCGGTCAGACATTTTGCTCTTGACTTCCGAAAGAATATATGGATAGGAACTTTTGAGGAGGGACTTCAGAAGTATGACGAGGAATGCAGACTGATACGTCATTATATGCCTAATCCTCTTCTGAGCGGAAGCATTTCGTCCAACGAAATCAGTTCAGTACTGGAAGATGATTCCGGGGCCTTATGGGTGGGTACGATAGGAGGTGGGCTGAATATGCTTAATCTTCACGGAAACAATATCTACAAGTATTCCATGACAGACGGCCTGAGCCAGAACAGGGTCATAACTTTTATGGAGGATGCCGATAGGGGGCTTTGGGTCAGTACGCATGACGGTGGTGTTGATGTCTTTGACCAGCAGACCGGCATATTCCGGAATCTGTATATAAACGGCAGACCGAGCAAGGAATTCAGCAAGGTGTCTGCGATGTATAAGGACAATGCAGGACAGATATGGATCGGGACCTGGAACAACGGTATCTGGATTGCGGATTCTTCCAGGATAACAGTGAAGAATGACCGGGTGATGGTGTCTGCCCGGAAGGTCAGCGAACCTGTGATTGAGAACTGTTCCATATATAAGATGGCCGATGACAGAGACGGACATGTGTTCGTTGAGACATCGGACCATCAGTCCAGATTCCCGGGGCTTGCTGTGATAATCAAATCGGTCGGAATCACGATCAATGGAGTGGATTCTCTTACGATAGACGGCTGTGGGGCTGAATTTGTCGGCCATGGGGCTGTAAGTCCCTTCACCTTTTCCGGATGCTCGGATCTTCATGTGAAGAATCTGGTCTTTGATTGGGAGCGTACTCTGATTTCGCAGGGAAAAATAGTGGCGTGGAATCCTGAATATGTGGATGTGGAGATTGACAGGGCGGAATACCCATACAGGATCTCCGGAGGCAAGGCCGTCTTTTATGGTGATGATTGGGAAGGATTGGTCTCTGACCGCAGTTATTCCACCATATATGACCGTAACGGTGATGTCCTTCAAGGGACAAAGGATTATTTTATCAGTCGGGAAAACATGCTGTTCCGGGGAGAGGCTGAAGAATTGTCGGACAATATCATCAGGTTCCATGGATCTCCGGATACGTATGTGGAACCGGGAAACCGCCTGGCGTTATATCACAGACTGTACGGAGGATCGATATTCACTCTGATGGACTGCTCTGACGTGGTGTTGTCGGATATTGATATTTATCATTCTCCCGGTATGGGAGCATTTGCGGTGCAAAGCGAGGACATTTGTCTCGATGATTTCAATGTAATTGTCCGGCCTGACAGCGGCAGGTGCTTTTCCTCAGTTGCAGATGCCCTGCATTTCTCCCAGTGCCGGGGAAAGATCGTGGTCAGAAACAGCAGATTCGGCGGTCAGGGGGATGATGCACTGAATGTTCATGGAAGATATTATCTTGTCAGGTCGGTATCTCCGGATAGGAAATCCCTTGTGCTGGAGGTGACGAGAGGAGTGCTGAGCGAAGTGCCGGAGGCCGGTGAACATATATTGTTTGTCAGAGACGGAATGTATGTGACATCTCATCCGCAGCCTGTCTTTTCCGTTTCGGATGTGGCGGACAGCTCTATGCTCCTTGAATTCGAGGACCCATTGGACGATGCCGTCTCCGCGGGATGTCATATCGAGAATGCGGACTGGATCCCTGACCTTGAAGTATGCGGGTGCAGTTTTGCAAAGTCCAATCGGGCAAGAGGTATTCTTTTCACTACCTCGGGCGAGGTCCGGATACATGATAATGAGTTCAGGAGCGCAGGTGCGGCGATACTGATCGAAGGCGACACGGACTACTGGTTTGAGTCAGGACCGGTCAGGGATGTGGATATTTACGGAAATACTTTCATCGACTGTGCTACTTCAGTCAGGGACAGCATAACTCATTGGGGCTGGGGAGAGGCGGTGATCACAGTGACACCCTCGCATGGCCCCGTCAGTGATACGTTCCTGGCATATCACAGCGGCATAACGGTACGTGACAATATATTTGAAGTGTTTGATTATCCGATAGTTTATGCGAGAAGTGTTGACGGACTGAAATTCTCCGGAAACGAAGTCGTAAAGACCGACAGCTACAGACCGGTACTGTGGCATAGGAATATGTTCACGTTTGAATGATGCAGGAATGTCGTTATTGATGATAACGTCATTGATGAGGTCTTTATGCCGTTGAAGATTGACGATAATATGAAGAAAAGTCTATAGGAGTTCTGATTTTTTATGTAAGTTTGCATTCCTGAACAATCATAGGAATGTATGAAGAAATATGACTTTGACAAGATCATAGACCGTAAGGGCACAGGAGCACTCAAGACAGATGCTCTGAGCGTGAGATATGGCAGGAACGACCTGATTCCGTTATGGGTGGCGGACATGGATTTCGAGACCCCGGACTTTATAACCGAAGCGTTGAGGAAACGTCTGGAGCATTCAGTATTCGGATATACCGTCGAACCGGAAGAACTTTGGCCTACGGTCCAGAATTGGATATATGACCACCATCAGTGGAAGGTGGAAAGGGAATGGATGACCTTCATTCCGGGTATCGTCAGGGGTATCGGCATGGCGATCAATGCACTTCTCGGCAAGGATGATAAGATCATCATCCAGCCGCCGGTATATCATCCGTTCAGATTGGTTCCGCAGGGCAACGGGCGTGAAGTCGTATATAATCCTCTCCGTGAGAATGCTGACGGAACATATTCAATGGATTTTGAGAATCTGGAGAAAGTCTGTGACGACAGATGCAGGATGCTCATCCTCTCCAATCCTCACAATCCGGGCGGAATAGTCTGGCCTCGCGAAACACTCGAAAGACTGGCGGAGTTCTGCCATTCCAGAGGGATTATAGTCATATCCGATGAGATTCACTGCGATATGGCCCTGTACGGCAATATACATATACCGTTTGCCAGCGTTTCTGAAGCGGCTTCCGAATGCAGCATCACATTCGCTTCTCCGTCAAAGACCTTCAATATTGCCGGAATCGTCTCTTCCTATGCCATAGTGCCTTCGGAAGCGTTGAGGGAGCGGTTTTACGGATGGCTTACGGCTAATGAGTTCAATGATGCTCCGATGTTTTCCCCGATAGCAACGATTGCGGCCTTCAGAGACGGTGAACCGTGGAGAAGGCAGATGCTGGAATATGTGGAGCACAATATTGATTTTCTCTGTGAATTCTGTTCCAATGAATTACCCGAAATCAAGCCTCTGCGCCCTCAGGCTTCGTTCCTTGTGTGGCTTGATTGCCGTGGGCTGAACCTTCCGCACGAAGAACTTGTAGATCTTTTCGTGAACGAGGCAGGTCTGGCTCTGAATGACGGAGAAATATTCAATCCCGGCGGTGAAGGATTCATGAGACTTAATGTCGCAACGTCCTTTTATCTCTTGAGAAAGGCTATGAATCAGCTGAAAGCGGCTGTGCATGGCAGAAGTCACTCGTGTTTTGGCAAATACGTCTAAGTTGTCGGCAAATCTGTCTAATATCTGATTGTCATAATGGATAACTTTGTCAAAAACAATATGTCATGGGCAACAGATTCAAACTGAAGATCCGGGCAGGGGAGACCTTCCTGTATAGAAAGGGAGGCACAGAAAGCCAGGTGTTCGAGATTAGAATGAAGAGCAATGTGTCACAAAGCTGTCTTACGAGGGCGGCTAAACTGGCATATAGGAGGTATCCGTATTTCAAGAGCCGGTTCAAGGTTGAGGACGGCAATGTATATCTGTGTGAGAATCTGTTCAGTCCTCCTCCGGCGAGAGCGAAGAAACTGAGGCCTCTGGGCGGAAGCACGACAAACAGGAATCTTGTCGATATAACATTCTTCAGAAATGTAATCTATATCTCATTCCATCATGCCATGTGTGATGGCAGGGGCATCATGAAGTTCATAAAGACATTGATGTACTATTATCTGAATTTCAGATACCCTTATAACAATGTACGCATCCCGGGCGTGATGCTTGCCGGTGAGGGATTCCAGAAAGGGGAGACCGCAGATCCTGTCAATGACGGCAACCTCACATTCGACAAGGCAAAAGTCCATCAGGCTGACAGGACGGCTTTTGCCATTCCGGAGGTCCAGACCGGGGAAGATGCCGGAGGCAGGAGCTGGAGATATGAACTCATATTTGATGTCCACGAAGTGATGAAGGTCTGCAGGACCAATAACTGTACACCTGTAATCCTGATGACGATTCTGATGCAGAAAGGAGTCAAGGCCGTCAATCCTGATGCGGCAGAGCAGATACTTTGCAGCATGAGCTGTGACTGGCGGGAAAGCATCGAGGTTCCGAACACATTCCGCAATTGCGTAAGTTCGATCTATCTCCCGTACGGTGAGGCGGAAGCTGATATGGACTTGAAGGAGCTCGGAACACATTTCCGCGGTCTTGTCGCCAGACAGAAAGAGGTTGATTCGGCGAGATGCAGTGCCAGCGTTATGAAAATGATGTCCGATATGCTGGATGGGCTCGGGAGCTATGAGAAGAAGCAGGAACTGGTCTCAGGCTTTACATCAAAGCCAATCAACTCGTTCATCTGCAGTTATACCGGCAAGGCTGACATGGGAGATGCGGAAAAATATATGGAAAGCATGCACGCATACAGCAGCGGCACAAAGGGCATAAGTCTGCAGATGATGTCTGTTGCCGATACGTTCAGCGTGGATTTCCTGCAGAATTTCCCTGACAGGAAATATGTCGATGCCTTTTTGGCAGAAGCTGAAAGGCTTGGCCTGAAAGCAGAATGTTCGGAAATGATTCCTTACACGACTCCAAAGGACCATATATTCAACACCAACTTCATCAGATCGTTGGTCGGGTTCTTCAGCCGGTTCAATTAAGGGCTTGTCCTGATACGTTGCGGCATTTCAAGCTGTATCCCACACCTCTGAAGCTTTCGATTTCGACGGACATGTCAGACTTGAAGCGGTTGCGCAGGCGGGTGATATAGACATTGAGGCTGCGGAGGTTGAAGTAGTTGTCGTCGCCCCATAGCTCCTTCAGAAGGGAAGAAGTGTTCACTGTCCTGCCGGCGTCGCGGCAGAGTCTGAGCAATACCTCGGATTCCCTTGCCGGGAGCACGGTTTCATTCTGACCCTCTTTCAAAGTCCTGGTGGCCGGGATGAACTCATATTGTCCTATTTTATAAGAGGCAGAAGCGGATTCCTGCATCTCAAGGCGTCCGGCAAGGGCCCTGACTCGGACTATCAGTTCGTCTATGGCGAAAGGCTTGCGGAGGAAGTCGTTGGCACCTGTCTCGAATCCCTTGACAACATCCTCTGTTGCGGAAAGTGCAGTCAGGAAGAGTATCGGCGTATTGTAGCCTTCGCTTCTGAGTTTCCTTGCCAGAGAATAACCGTCAAGATCCGGCATCATTATGTCGCTGACAATGACATCGAAGGTCTCATTCCTGACGGCTTCCAACGCCTGGATACCGTCGTATGCAAGGTGCACATCGAAATCCCTGTCCGACAATGTATCCGACAGGATTTCGGCAAGCATCTGCTCGTCCTCGGCTATGAGTATCTTTATCTTATTGCTCATTCTTCGGCAGTTTGATTGTTACTGTAGTGCCCTTTCCGACACGGCTCTTCAATGAAATGTCACCCTTGTGCAGATCCACGACCTGTTTTGCGTAATACAGTCCCAGTCCGTAGCCTCTGACTGTGTGTATGTCTCCGGTCGGCACACGATAGAACTTCTCGAAGATGTGGCCGAGATGCTCCTTTGCTATGCCGCAGCCGTTGTCTTCAATCTCTATGGTAATGCCGTCATCATCACGTACCCTGAGATTTATTATGGGGTCATCGGCATATTTGACGGCATTGTCGATGACAGTGGCAAGAAGGTTCCTGATATGGAACTCGTCTGCCATCACATTGATTTCATGAGGACAATCGATATTGAACACAGGTTTCTTTCCGCTGTTCATCCCGGCTCCTTGAGTGAGGCCTCTGATGATTTCCTGAAGATTGACGACGGTAGGATTGTATCTGTATTCCCTCCCTTCGACGGATACGGAAAGGATGTGCTCGACCATAGTTGAGAGCTGCGTCAGCTGAGTCTCGACAATCTCGAGATAGCGGCTTCTTCTGTCAGGATTGGCGTCGGCAGAGAAATTCCTCAGAGCGTCAGTCGCTGTCACGGCAACCGAGATGGGGGTCTTGAGTTCGTGGGTTATGTTGTGCGTGAAGTCACGTCTCATCTCTTCTATAGTCTTTTGGCGGAACATCGTCCTGACCATGTATATCAGAACACCTGCAAGAAGGATGATGATGGCGACCGACGATGCCATCAGGCCCCACATCCTGCCGAGGAACACCTTGAAGGGAGTCTCGATGGCCACGCGAAGCGAGTATGAACCGTCGTCATCTATAGGCACGACCGTTGTCATCGGATTGTTCAGGCTTGGTCTCTCGCCCTTGGTCATCACGACCCGTGTGTCGCCTGCATCGTGGAAAAGTACCTCAGCATAATATGGCTGCAATGCATCGAGTTCCATCAGGTTGGGCTCGAAATAGAGACTGAAGTCGTCGAGATTGATCTTTATGTATGTGGCATACGCCAAACCGGGGATCGCATCCATTCGGAATGCCTTGTATATGCTCTTGTATATTGCGGATTCCACTCTCCGCTTGAAGTCGGCCACGGAATCATTGTACATGCGGAACATCCATACGGACTGCACTACCGCAAGGCATAGCAGCGAAGCGACAGCAAGGACAGATATGTTCCTGAAGAATCTGCGTGACATCATGAACTGATTTGACGGCAAAAGTAGCAATTCTTTCCTTTAATGCATAGGAGTTAACATTAGTTAACGTTTATTAACATTCAGTTAACACGGAATATGGATTTATGTCTCTATATTTGCCGTCGGAAAACCGGTTTCTTCATTGTCGAACTTTAAAGGAATATTGTTATGAAAAAGTTGATTCTTATAATCTGTCTGGCTTTTGCCGGAATTATAGCATCCGCGCAGAGCAATGGAGGCGAAACACTTTATATCATTGACGGAGTAGTTTCGACTAAGTCTGCAGCTGATGAACTGCCTGACGACGTGATCAGAAATATGAATGTCGTCACGGGAGTAGAAAAGGTCGTTGTCATCACGACACACGAGGGAAGAGAGATTAAAGGGCGTGTGATCGGCGTTCAGGTTGACAAGGCCGATCTTGGAGATGTTGTCATGGATAAAAATGCGCCTGAGGCTCCTGTCGTGATCAAAGATATGAATGTGGTAAAGGTGTCGGATGCCGAGGTCCTTGTCATCTTCAAGAAACCTGATGGGGAACTTTCTAAGGGCAAGATGGATTCTGTCTCTCCAAACCAGATCAAGAGTATCCATGTATTGAAGGACAACAGGACTGATGCATATAAGAAATACGGTGATACGTCAAACGGCGTGATTCTCGTCGAACTCAAGTAATTGCAGTTAAACATAAATGACTTTCAGGTCGGGGAACAGCAGTTTTCTGACCTGAGTCCACATATATGGCATAAAGGTTTGCATTTCTGACACTTCCGGTTATCTTTGTATTTCAAACGGATAACACATACCTGAAAATGGAAGAATTCATGACATTACTGACATTTCCCGCCAATCTGTTTCTTGCAGTCCTTTGGGTTGCAGTCTGTATCATTACGACAAGAGGCAGGAAATTTCCTGTACGCTTCACGACGATTTCATCTATATCTCTGTTTCTTGCTTCCTGCATATATATCGGCATTTCGGGGAATCGTGATTTCGTACATTCATTGTTTTTCATTATCGTATTATTCTACCTTCAGACTACTCTCCTGATCGTACTGGTCCGTGGCTTCAGGACCCCGGCAGGGAAAATAAGATACCGCTTTATCCTTAATCATGCGGGGCTTCTGATTGCCATCAGTTCAGCCTTCTGGGGCCATCCCGATAACGAGAAACTCAGAATGGTTCTCAATGTGGGAGAAACTTCACATACAGCTTACAGACAGGATGGCGGAACGGCATATCTCAAGGAAGAAATCACTTTGAAGGAGATAGATGCAGAGTCATATACGGCCTCTGTTTCCATTGGCGGTTCTGATGAAAGCATAAGTGTGAATCATCCTTTCTCAAGCGGTCCGGCTCAGGATATATACATTATAAGCACAGGAAGGAACGAGATCAGCGGCAAAGAGTACTGTATCTTCGAAATCGTCCGTGAGCCATGGAAATATTTCGCGCTCTGCGGAATCATCATGATGCTGTGCGGTGCAGTTCTGTTATTCATTAAAGGTCCTCGGTCATGTTAGGTTGGAATGAATTCATCTGGTTCGGTACGACTGCCATTGCATTGGCAGCCGCGTCTTCTGTAACATCCTTATACTCATGCAGAAAGGCCGCCAGCGGACTCGCTGTGGCCGCAATTGTGGCTCTTCTTGTGTTCATTACAGGCTTGTGGGTCAGTCTTGGCCGTCCGCCGATGCGGACTACAGGTGAAACTCGGCTTTGGTACTCGTTCTTCGCCCTCATATCCGGATTGGCAACATACAGGAGATGGGGTTATAAATGGATAATACCGTTCTCGACGGTACTGGCATCGGTGTTCATATTGCTGAACATTCTCAAGCCGGAAATCCATGACGAGACATTGATGCCGGCTCTCCAAAGTCCGTGGTTCATACCTCATGTGACCGTATATATGTTCTCATACTCCCTTCTCGGCTGTGCCTTCCTCATTGCTGTCGTCACGCTTTTCAAGGGCAAGGAACATAAGGACCTTCTCGCATCTGCCGATACGCTGGTCTATATCGGTACGGCGTTTCTGACTTTCGGAATGCTTTCAGGCGCGATATGGGCTAAGCAGGCATGGGGACATTACTGGTCGTGGGACCCTAAGGAGACGTGGGCTCTGATCACGTGGATGTGCTATGTCCTGTATATGCACTTGAGATTTTATATGGGAAAAAGGGTGAAATTGTTGTGTGTTTTGCTTATATTTGCTTTCGCATGTCTGCAGATGTGCTGGTGGGGAGTGAACCTCCTGCCTTCTGCCGCGGACAGTTTGCATGTATATTAACTTGATCATTATGAAAAAGTATTTTAAAACCTGTCTCGTGGTCCTGCTTGCCGTCGCAGCGGGGGCCACAGTTGTTTACAAGCTTGTAAACAAGGCTCCGTCCGCAGACCTCCCTCAGGGGGACCAGGTCGCGGAAATCTTCACGACCGGAGGCTGCATCAGCTGCCACTCAGCTGATCCGGAACTGCCGTTCTATGTCAAGATTCCTGTGGCCGGTGACATAATCAGGAAGGATATTGACGAAGGTTATCGCTCGTTCGATATGACAGGCTTCATGGATGCACTTGCAACCGGCGGGCAGATTGCACCTGTAGATCTTGCGAAGATTGAAAAGGTCGTTCTTGATGACCGCATGCCGATGGCAAAATACTATCTCATGCACTGGGGCAGTTCGCTGAATGCCCGTGAAAGAGACATCGTGCTCGACTGGGTGAAGAACACGAGAAGTGCTATTTACAACGACGGACTTGCAGGAGAGCGTGCCAACGAACCGGTACGTCCTATTCCTCTCGAAGCAACATACGACCCTGCAAAGGCGGCTCTCGGATATGAACTTTTCCACGATGTGAGACTTTCGGTTGACAATACTGTCTCATGTGCTTCATGCCATGATCTGGAAACCGCAGGTGTGGACAACAAGCAATATTCCGTGGGAGTAGATGAGCAGATCGGCGGTGTCAATGCGCCGACGGTATATAATGCGGTTTACAATTTCGTACAGTTCTGGGACGGCCGCGCCGCAACTCTTGCCGATCAGGCGGCAGGACCGCCGCTCAATCCTATAGAGATGGCTTCCGAGTCTTTCGACCAGATTATCAGCAAGCTGAAAGCAGATGCAGGATTTGCAGCACGTTTCACTGCCGTGTATCCTGACGGCATAACGCAGGTCAACATCACTGATGCCATCGAGGAGTTTGAACGTACTCTTATAACTCCGGATTCGAGATTCGACAAATGGCTTCGTGGCGACGACTCGGCTCTTACTGCGGAAGAACTTGAGGGATACGAACTTTTCAAGAAGTATGACTGTGCCACATGCCATGTCGGCCCGAATCTCGGAGGACAGTCATACGAGCTTATCGGACTTCGCAACCATTATTTCGCTGACCGCGGACTCGAACTCACCCACGAAGATAACGGACGCTTCAAGGAAACGCAGAATGAGCGTGACCGCCATCGTTTCAAGGTTCCGGGCCTCCGCAACATAGAGCACACATGGCCGTACTACCATGACGGAACACGTGAGACTCTTGAGGAGGCTGTAAGAGATATGGCCTATTATCAGGGTGACAGAAAGATTACGGAAAAGGAAACAGATAAAATCACCGCGTTCCTGAAAACCCTGACAGGGGAGTACAATGGAAAACCTGTCTCTACGACATCTTTGCGTTGATCATTCAGTTTTGTCTGACAGAGTTTCTATCAGGTAAATTCCGATTTATCTTCGCGAATATAGTAAAAATATAGCGTCATCACGTATTCATCTAGTGATTATGAATATATGGGAATCGAAAATGATTCCTATATTTGTGTCGGTAACATTAAAAATGATTGATTATGCCGGAGTTATTTAGGCAATACGGATTTGTATTCCTGTTCTTTTTCATGAACACGAACCTATTCATGTGCATGTAAGAGGTCATAATGGAGATGCGAAATATGTGTGGGATGGCGAGGGTTTTGCTCTTGAGAGTACACTAGGAAGAATATATATTGATGTAGCATTTGCATCATAATGAAATTCCCCTCAGGACCGTG
>CAYXMV010000064.1:0-11725 GCA_964466235.1 uncultured Muribaculaceae bacterium
AGCAGGGCTATCAGATGGGTGACGGCAAGACTCCTGTAAAGGATGTTGTCAAGGCGGCAGACGCTGAGGCTAAGATCCTTTGCTTCAAGAGAATCTCACTCGCTGACTAATCAATAGTCCATATAATGGAACAGCGGCCGGTCATCATGACATGGTCGCTGTTTTTTTTGTGGTTTCTCCACGAATCCCGGCCTTTTGATGGACAAACCCTATTCGAACCTATGTTTGTCCACCAAAACCATCGTTTCTGTGGACAAATCCGATAAAAACCCGCGTTTCTCCACGAAAAAGGGTGTTTTGATGGACGAACCGTCTATCTGATCAGGCGAAGGGCTCCGAGACCGTATGCGCCGAGCAGAATAGTGTGTACGGTGAGTTTGAGCCAGAGGGCCATGTCAGGAAGCAAAAGTGAAATGCCGTAAACGGCTCCCATAAGCAGGAATATGCATCCGAGCCTGCCCCAGCGGTATGGGATAGGGTAGTGCTTGGCACCGAGTACGGAGCTGATAACGAACATGACGATATAGCTTGCAAGGTGACCGAAGGCGGCTGCCCAGTAAGAGTAGCGGGGCATGAAGATGACTATCACGATGGCTGTCACCGCAAGTCCCGCCAGTGTAATCCAGATGGCCATGTCTGTCTTTCCTGAGAGCTTGTACCACATCGAGACATTGAACAGCATGCCAAGGATCATATAGGACAGCAGCATCACCGGCACTACTCCCACGGCTGAGCGGAACTGAGGACCGAGGATAAGGGCTATTATATCGATATAAAGTATCACTCCGAGGAAAACAAGGCCGCAGAATGCGGTGAAATATTCCTGCACCTTTGCGTAGAGTGCCTTTGAATCCTTCTCCCGTGCTCTTTTGAAGAAGAACGGTTCTGCCGCATATCGGAACATCTGTATGAAGAGGTTCATGATCACGGCCAGTTTCACGGCAGCCTGATAGAGGCCGAGCGAAGACCTCCATGCCTCGGCGTTGGTATCGAAATATCTGAAAAGAATCCTGTCAAGAAAATCATTTATGACTCCGGGCAGCGCAGCTACCATGAGCGGCAGCGAATATGCCAGCATCTGCCTGAGGAGTTTCGGGTCCAATCTGAAGCTCAGTCTCAGATAGTCTGGTATGAAGAGGAAGCCGCACGCGACGCAGCTGATGAAGATTGCGAATATCACATAGCTGAAGTCCGGTGTGGCCGGTATGAAATGCAGTAGCCATACATCCGATGGGGTCAGGGCGGATATGTCTCCCGCAGGAGCGGCCGAAAGGCAATATTTCGGGAACCATAGGAAGAGAATGAGGTTGGCCGCCGTCTCGGTGATTATCTTTATGGTCTTGAAAATGGCGAACTTCAGGGCCCGTCCTTCCTGTCTGAGCTTTGCAAAAAGTATCGCTGTCACTGAATCAAGGGCCAGGATTCCACCAATATACATTATGCATGACTTATAGCCGTGATACCCGAGTGCGTCGGCTATGGGGCCGGCGAATGCTATCATCAGCGCAAGGAATGTGACGCTGATGCAGAATACAGTCACGAATGCGTTGGAATATACCTTGCGTGGATCCACTCCTTCCTTGTTTGCGAAACGGAAGCATCCGGTCTCGAGTCCCAGTACGAGAACCACTTGAAGCACAGCGATATAGGCCATGAATTCCGTGACCACACCGTAGCTTTCGGGGCTGAGTAGCCTCGTATAGACAGGTACGAAAAGGAAGTTTATGATGCGGGCGAGAATTGTGCTCAGACCGTAAATCATCGTCTGTCCCGCCAATTGTTTCAACGGATTTGCCATAATGACCGCAAAATTAGTTATTTTTGTCGGGATAAATTCAGACAATATGAAAAGATTGATTTTAATACTTGCGGCAGCCATGGCGGTTGCATCCTGCGCATGCAGGAACGAGTCCGGCCAGGCCGCGGAAACACAGACAGAAATGGAAAACATACAGATTGCAGAGCCGGAGTTTGACATGGTGACAAGCCTCGGCACAATGAGAATCAAGCTCTACAGCATGACCCCTAAGCACAGGGACAACTTCGTAAAGCTCGTGAAGGAAAAATATTATGACGGACTCCGTTTCCACAGGGTCATAGAAGGATTCATGATCCAGGGAGGCGACCCGTATTCGCGAGACACATCCAAGATCGACCTCTGGGGGCAGGGCGGTCCTGACTATACCGTTCCTGCAGAGTTCGTGAACCAGTACTGGCACAAGAAGGGAGCCATTGCGGCTGCCCGTAAAGGAGACATGGCAAATCCTACGAAAGCTTCGTCGGGCTCTCAGTTCTACATCGTCCATGACGAAAACAACTGCCTCCACCTCGACGGTCAGTATTCCATCTTCGGCGAGGTCATCGAGGGGCTCGACGTGATTGACAGGATAGCTGCTGTGCCAACGGACCGTTACGACAGGCCATACGAGGATGTGATGATCATCAGCGTCACTCCTGTGAATGTGGAGCCGGAAACCCCTGCAGAGCCTCAGGACAGCACAAAGGCGGAATGATGGACAGGCTTAAAGGTAAATTTTCGACGATATTCTTCGATGCCGACGACACTCTGTGGGAGAACGAGCAGTTCTTCCGGGATGCCGAGGCTGAATTTGCCATGCTTCTGCGGGATTATACATCGCCTGAAGGGGTCCAGCAGATGCTTTGGCAGAAACAGGAGGACAATATCCCTCTTTTCGGCTATGGTTCCAAGACCTATATGATAGGCATGACCGATGCAGCCGTGGAGTTATGCGGAGGGCATCTGCCTGACCATATATATTATGGTGTGAAAAAGATAATCACCGACCTCGCCTATCATGAGTTCCGGCTCATAGAAGGTGTGGAACAGACATTGCAGGCTCTTCACGGCCGTTACAGGCTTGTGGTGGCGACGAAGGGTGACCTTACGGAGCAGATGAACAAATATCGTCTGTCCGGTCTTGACCGGTATTTCCACCATTGCGAGGTTATGGAGAACAAGGATGAGAAGAATTATCTCGAGCTTGCGGCCAAGCATGATATGGATCCGTCGCATCTTCTGATGGTGGGAAATTCCGTAAAGTCGGACATCGCTCCGGTGGTGAACATAGGCGGATGGGCCATCCACACTCCTCATGATGTGATTTGGGTGCATGAAATGATGGAAATGCCTGAGTCCGACCGGATCATTGAAGTAGGAAAGATCGCGGATATAACTTCATATCTGTTATGATTGCCATTCCGTAGCTTCTGTGGCATTTCGAAAATTTCTTGATTTTTCTGTCATTTTGAGCAAAGTCGTGAAGTTTTTGGCACAGAATTCGCAATAAACTTAACTCGAATAGTTTTTTCATAGGTTAAGTTTTAGGTTAGAATTGCGGCGGCCTTTCGATGTGAATCGAAAGGCCGCTATCTCTTCCATTTATGCTAATAATTCGTATATTTGCCAAAATAAAAACGGATTTATGAAGAAACACTCGTTCGGGGAGTGGATGATAGCAGTCCGCCCCTGGTCTTTTCCCGCATCGGCAATGCCGATAATCGTTACTGTTGCCTATCTGTTCTGGAAAGAAGCCGAAATCAACTGGCTGATGGCTTTATGGGTATTGGTTACCATGATATTGTTTCATTCTGCCGGCAATACGTGGAGCGACTATTTCGATTTCAGGAAGAAGGTTGACGCCGACGATACTTTCGGAGCCAAGACTATGACTACCGGAATGTTCGAGCCGGCTGAGATCAAAAGGCTCGCCCTGTGTCTCCTTGCAGCGGCATGCGTCAGCGGAGTCGGAATAATGCTGTGCACGGATTTCAGGATCCTCTGGTTCGGTCTCGCAGGAGCTTTTCTTGCGATGTCTTACCCTTTCCTTAAGTATAATGCCCTCGGTGATGTTGACATAGTGCTTACATTTGCCATCATTCCTACAGTGGGTGCATCACTTGCCGTGACCGGAGCGATCGACTGGTCGGTGCTGTGGATCGCCATTCCTGTGGGACTTATAACAGACGGCATCCTCCACACCAACAACACCCGTGACATGATGACCGACAGGAGAGCCGGCATAAAGACCATGGCTATGGGACTGGGAGTCACAGGATCTGCGTGGCTCTATATCTTTGAGGTGATCTTCCCGTTCGTATGGGTTGCCGCGCTGACTGTTGCAGGTATTCTGCCATATTCTACTATAGCCATATTCATGGCTCTTCCTGTGGCGATAGCCTGCGGAAAGACGATGAAGAATTCCATCAATGGCGGCCCTACTCTCATCGCGGACCTTGACATGAGGACGGCCAATCTGCAGTTGATTTTCTCCTTGCTGCTTAGTGCGGCATTCGTGATAGCCCGTTTCCTTTAAAGGTACCGCGGCATCTGGATATGATTTCTGCACGCAGTACCGCGTTTGTACTGCGTGCATTCCTTATTGTAAATGCACTATATGAAAAAGGCGATAACCGGTTTCTGCATTGCGGCAGTGCTATGGACGGTGATGTTCTCTCCGTGGACGGCGCCGCATGTCAATTTCTGGGTGATGATGACCTGTTCCGGTCTTACGCTCACCCTTTATTCTACATGGGCGGCTCCCGGGTGGTGGAAAGACATCAGGTTCGGTTTTTCCGACATTCTTCTCGGAGCGGGTCTTGCCGCATTGCTGTGGGGAGTGTTCTGGGTGGGGGAAAGACTGTCGTCCCTCATGTTTGACTTCGCTCGTCCTCAGGTGGACATGATATACGGGATGAAAGAAGGGGAGAATCCGTGGGTGCTGACGGCGCTGATGATTCTGATAATCGGCCCGGCCGAAGAAATCTTCTGGCGCGGCTATCTTCAGAAATCCTTCTCGAAGCGCTGGAATCCGAATGTCGGTTTCATCGTTACGACTCTGATGTACAGTCTCGTACATATATCCAAATTCAATTTCATGCTCATAATGGCCGCTGCCGTGGCTGGCTTTGTATGGGGCCTCGCCTATCGTTTCTTCCCGGAGAGGTTCGGCGCCATCGTGCTTTCGCATGCTCTGTGGGACTGCGCAATCTTCATCTGGTTCCCAGTCTGATCCGTCGCGCTGGCATTTCGAGCTACCGAAGGGGGCGAGAAATCTGAATGTAGTTTTTCCTGACGGCCGGCGTCTAATAAGCAAAACCAAACGAACTGAAAAGATATGGACTCATTGGAAATCGATTTCGCGCGGATCGTAAAGGAACACAAGAGCACGATCTATATGGTCTGCTACATGTTCTCGAAGGATGAGGAAGAGGTCGCAGACCTTTTTCAGGACATCCTGATAAACCTATGGAAAGGCTTTCCGAAATTCAGAGGAGAGAGCAGCGTGAGGACATGGATCTATAGGGTCAGTCTCAAT
This sequence comes from uncultured Muribaculaceae bacterium, assembly GCA_964466235.1. Taxonomy (GTDB): domain Bacteria; phylum Bacteroidota; class Bacteroidia; order Bacteroidales; family UBA932; genus Cryptobacteroides. The sequence goes on from CAYXMV010000064.1 coordinate 5,337, forward strand.
ACCTGCATCTCCGCTGACAGGAAAAAGAAACGCAGAGGGAAGACAGTCCCGCTCAGCATGGACGTAAACCTCTTTGCCGACACTGATGACGACATCAGACAGATACGTCTGCTTCAAGGCCGCATCAGCCGTCTCGGACCTTTCGACAGGGCCATTGTCCTTCTCTGGCTTGAGAACCTCAGTTATGATGAAATCGGAGCCATAGTGGGAATCACGGCCAAAAATGTCTCAGTCCGTCTTTTCAGGATCAAGGAACAGCTTAGAAACATGTCAGACCCCAAATAGAGCAAAGAAATGGAAAACAATACATTATTGTCACAGGAAATGGAGGAGATGCGTTCTCAGATCACTCTCCTCAGGAACAGATTGGAGCAGCAGGCCATAGTCAATGAACGGAACATCCGGCGTGCGATGAAATCGAAGATGTCAGACATCAACAGGACGATAATGCTCACATCGGTATTCGGCCTTTTCGCCCTCGTTTACTGCACGTGGTTCTTCTATTCGCAGGGATGTTCCCTCGCATTCGTGATAACCACAGCCGCCATTCTCATGATATGCGTAGCCCTCACGATATATCAGCGTTTCAGGCTCGGCTGCATCAATTTCTCGGAAGGCAACATCGTGGAGGTGGCACAGCGTCTGGGAAAAGTCCGGAAACATTATTATGAATGGCCAAAGATAGCCCTTCCTATACTAATTCCATGGTTCGGATGGTGCATCTATGAAATCATCAGCATCTTCGGAACGGACGCATTTGCCGTCGGAATGTGTGTCGGAGCCGCAATCGGAGGCCTTATCGGAGGCATAATAGGACTAAGGATCAACCGCAAGGTCATCCGTCGTGCAGATGAAATCCTCCGTCACCTCGAAGAACTTCAGTCAGGAGAATGATAGAAAAAGCCACCGGTCAGGTGGCTTTTTCTATCAGAGTCTGTCAATTTTCGAATGGATCTTAGAAACAGTTTCTTACTTTACGATGATTTCATCAACAAAGAGGAAGCCGGGCTTGCCGCTGCCGGTGTGCCACTCCGGTATTGGTGTCACCGTGTTGGCCGTAACCTTTATGTAGCGTGCATCTGTGGCAGGGAATCCTAAGGTGTATTCCTGACGGCCGTTCCCCTCATCCACATTCGGGATGGTCCTGATCGCGGCAGAAGCGACTTCGGTGAAATTTTCTCCGTCCTCGGATACTGCCACGGTCATGTCTGCAGGATTGAATATCCAGTCGTGTTTGAAAACGAAGGTTCCCAATGTCACGCTTGAATATGTGCCGCATCCGTCCATGTCAACGGTTGCTGTGAAAGGACCGTCATACCATCCCGCCCAGTCACCGCTTGTATATGTGTCCTTGCCGGCGATGCCGTCTGTGAGATGGTCAGGAGCGCCATAGACATAGTTGCCATGCGGCTGGGTTCCGAGGGTCACTGGCCTTCCCATAGCCTTGTGGCCGGTGAATTCCCGAGTATAGGTCTTTGTCTCCATCCCTTCTCTGAAAGCCTTTGCCTTGAGGATTCCGGTCTCTCTGATTTCAAGCGGTCCTGTATAGACCGGAGAGTCCGGAGTCGGTTCGCTGCCGTCGAAGGTATAGTGGATGTCGATGTCGCCCTGAATGCCGAGCACAGCCTCCACGCAGGCCTTGTCCTTGTTGATTGCCGATGAACCGGTGATCTGGAATATGTGCTTTGCGTAATTGTAGCCGGCAGCCTCATAGATTCCGCAGAATTCGTCGGCGCTGTCGAGGAATCTGTTCCAGTCCTTCACTTCCGGACGGCACCACTGCACTTCGCTCAAGGCCGCGAGGCGAGGAAGGAGCATATATTCGAGATGATCGTCAGTGCTGATGTATTCTGTCCATAGATTTGCCTGTACACCGAGGATATGGCTTTTCTCTTCGTCGGTCATTCCGCTTATGAAAGGCTCGAAAGAGTAGCATTTCTCGATAGGGAGGTAGCCGCCGATGGCAAGAGGTTCGTTCTCCTTGTCAAGAGTCTGGTAATAGTCGAGATAATAATATGTGTTAGGCGTCATGATGGCGTCATGTCCCATTCTCGCAGCCTGTATGCCTCCGGAGATTCCTCTCCACGACATCACGATGGCGTCGTCAGCCACTTCGCCTTCAAGAATCTCATCCCATCCGATCACCTTCTTTCCTTTGGTGCCGAGGAACTCTGTCATCCTGTTCATCACATAGCTCTGGAGATAATGCTCCGCCTTGAACTCTTCGTCGTCCTTGAGGCCGAGTTCCTTTATCTTGGCCTGGCAGTGAGGACATGTCTCCCAATAGACCTTAGGACACTCATCGCCTCCGATGTGAACATATTCGGAAGGGAAGAGGTCTGCGACCTCGGAGAGTACATTCTCGAGAAATACCATGGTCTCCTCCTTTCCGGCGCAGAGAACTTCGTCAGCGATGCCCCAGTCGCCCCACACTTCATACGGACCGCCGGAACATCCGAGTTCAGGATATGCTGCAAGAGCAGCACGCATGTGGCCAGGAAGGTCTATTTCCGGTATGATTGTGATGCCTTTCGACGCTGCGTATGCTATGATCTCCCTGATCTGATCCTGGCTGAACCAGCAGCCTTCGCCATACGGTGTATGGTCGTACTCCTTGCTGTCGAAGATATGTCCGATAATGGTCTTTTTTCTTACTGAACCGACTTCGGTGAGCTTGGGATATTTCTTTATCTCGATACGCCAGCCCTGGTCGTCCGTGAGATGCCAGTGCAGGGTGTTCAGTTTGTGGATTTCCATTGCATCAAGATATTTCTTCACCATGTCGATGTCGAAGAAATGGCGTGCGACGTCCAGATGCAGTCCTCTGTAGCTGAAACGTGGGGCGTCATTTATGATGCAGCATGGCAGTGTCCAGACTTTTTCCGGTGCCGCCGATTTTCCATAAATCTCCACCGGAAGCATCTGCTTGAGGGTCTGTACGGCATATACGAATCCGTTGAGGCCGGAGGCACGGACCTGTACTCCGTTCTTCTTGATTTTCAATGTGTAAGCCTCTTCGGCAACGTCCGGATCAAGGATGAATGCGATACCCTTTCCGTCGGTTCCTGTCCTCAGCGCAGTTTCTTCTCCTGCAATAAGGGTGATATGTTCTGCAAAATCCTCGACATAGCTGAGGGAGGCCTCGTCAAGGCCGGCATCGCAGAGAAAATCGGCTCCCGCCACCATGAAGGTGCCTGGCAGCATCTTTACATCATTCGGGTATGGGACCACGTTGATGGTCTGCTTCGGAGAGCAGGCTGCCGCAGCCGCGGCAATGATGATGATACATGATAATCTTTTCATTTGGTATTATATTAATAGCATTATTATTATTTGTGCAGAGATGACTCTCAGGAAGATACTTGCCGGATATACCGTGGCGTATGCCACTGCAGGATCCTCGCCTTCCCCGTCTGCATACGCATAGTCCAAGGCAAAAGGATTGGCCATGCTTCCGCATAGCATTCCTATGTTGTCGGCATATCTGACCTTGAAGAATGCGGCAGCGGCAAATCCGACCGCAAGTACCGGCACCATCGAAAGCAATATGCTGACAATTACCCATTTGAGACCCTCCATCGTGAACACTGTCTCGAAGAATCCGGCTCCGGCGCTCAGGCCGAGGCCCGCAAGATAGACTGTGAGACCGAACTGACGGAGCATGAGGTTGGCGCTCTGCGTGGTGTATGTCGCGATGTGGAAGCGCGGGCCGAAGGCACCCATGAGGATACCTATTATTATAGGGCCTCCGGCTATGCCGAGCCTGATCGGCATGCTGATGCCGGGAAGGGCGACTGGGATGCTTCCGAGAATGACTCCGAGGATGATTCCAATGAACATCGAAAGAAGATTCGGGTTCTTGAGCCTCTTTGCCTCGTTTCCGAGTATCTTGCTCACGTTCTCCACGGCCCTTGCCTCGCCTACGATCGTGAGTTTGTCTCCGAGCTGCAGGCGGAGGGATCTCGAAGGAAGGAGGTCGATGCCGGCACGGTTCACGCGGGTGATGTTGATGCCGTATGAATTGCGGAGCCTCAGGTCGCCGAGACGTGCCCCGTTATGCTCCGGCTTCGTCACAAGCACCTTGCTTGAAATAAGCTGGCTGTCTATGGCGTTCCAGTCGATGTCCTTCTTGTTCCAGTCAACGTTTTCGCGATGGCCGAAGAGTGTCTGGATGCGCCCTACGTCCTTCTTTCCTGAGATCACGAGGATGTGTTCCCCTTCTTCAAGTATCGTGTCGGAAGTCGGGATTATCAGCTTTTCGTCTTTCCATACCCTTGAGATGACGAACTGGCAGTCTGCGTTCTGACGTATGTCCTTGATGCTTCTTCCGAAGATGGCAGGGTTGCTGATCTGATATTCGGTGATGAATGTGTTGTCGGCCGATGTGTCGTCGCTGTTCCGGCTCGTCTTGCGGGCCAGGGCCGAGCGCAGGATCATTACGGCGAGGATCATTCCTATCAGGCCGAAAGGATAGGCGACGGCACATGCCATGGCCATGCTGTTGGCTCCTTCCGTATTTTCAGGACTGATCTGCAGGAGGGCCTGCTGTCCGGCTCCGAGCATAGGTGTGTTTGTTACGGCTCCGGCGAGAAGTCCCACGGTGTCGGGCGCGGAAACGTCTGCTGCCCAATGTATCATCATGGCCATGAGCGAACCTGCCACGAGTAGAAGCAGTGAAAGCAGATTAAGTTTCACGCCTCCGTGCTTGAACGAAGAGAAGAATCCGGGGCCGACCTGCATTCCGAGAGAATATATATATAGGATGAGGCCGAAATTCTGTGCGAGAGCAAGCATCTCGGGATCTATGGTTATGCCGAAATGTCCTGCTATGATGCCTGCAAAGAATACGAAGGTCACTCCGAATGATACGCCGAATACCTTTATGTTGCCCAAGGCGAGGCCGCTCGCGCATATCAGCGAGAGGACGAGCACCGCCTGAATGAATGTCTGTTGTGTGAATAGTTCGGTAAACCAGTTCATTGTCAATATATTATAAGTCCGGCCACACTTCCGAGGATGATGGTCAGGATAGGGTTCAGTCTGAAGAAATATGTTGCTGTGAAGGCTGCGGCAAACAGCAGCCAGCTGAAAATGTCAATGAAGTTCTCCGGAGTTATGAGAAGCACGGCCGCAGCACCTATGAGGCCGGCCACTGCCGGCTTGAGTCCGTTCATCACTCCGGCGAATATCCGGTTGTCGCTGAATTTCGTGTATATCCTGCACAGAATCAGTACGATGATGAATGAAGGCAGCACTACGGCAACAGTGGCTGTCAGCGATCCGAGGAAACATACGATGGCAGGTGCCCCGCCTGCTGCAAGCACATCATGGCCTACGAATGTGGCGCAGTTGATGCCTATCGGGCCCGGTGTCATCTGTGATATGGCCACGATGTCCGTGAATGCGCTTTCCGTGAGCCATCCGTGTATGTTCACGACCTGTGTCTGTATCAGCGACAGCATGGCGTAGCCTCCGCCAATTGTGAACAGGCCGATAACGAAAAATGTTATGAAGAGTTCCCAGAAAATCATGACCTGTCTCTGAAATAGCCGATGCCGGCACCTGCAACGATGACCGTCACCAATATATATATAGGTGAAACCTTCAGGAAGCCCACGAGGATAAGGGCTGCGGCAGATACTGCCCATGCCCACCATTTCCTGTTTGCCTTCTTCGCCATATCTATCATAGGGACCGCTATCAGGGCTACGGTCACTGGTCTTATGCCTTTGAATATCTTTATCACTACGGGATTGTCCTGATACCCGGAGAACAGGGCCGCGATGGCCAATATGATCAGAAATGAAGGGAGGATGCTTCCGAGTGTGGCTATGATGCTGCCCTTCGTGCCTCGCAGCTTATGGCCGGTGAATATGGATATGTTTACTGCGAGAAGTCCGGGAGCGGCCTGGGCAAGGGCCACGATGTCCGTGAAGTCATCTTCCTGTAGCCATCCTTTCTTTACTATCTCGTTCCGTATTACCGGGAGCATGGCATATCCGCCGCCTATCGTGAAGGCGCCGATTTTTGCGAAAACTATAAAAATATGCCATAAACTGACCATAAATAGGACGTTTTTTACATCTTTCAGGCCCGTTTTGGGCCATTGCGAGGACAAAATTAGAAAAAATATTCAAAAAAAACTCGAAAAAATTTGGAGGTTAAGAAAAAGTCCGTATCTTTGCAGCCCGTTTGAGAGAAAACGGTTTGAAAAGTTCATTGAAAAGATTGAAGGAAAGTACAAGAAGCAAGTACCGAGAAAACAATTTATCGAGAAGCGTTAATTCTTTTGTTGAATTAAGAGTGTCAGTGACAAGCTAAGAAATTTATAAGAGATTATACAATGAAGAGTTTGATCCTGGCTCAGGATGAACGCTAGCGGCAGGCTT
>CAYXMV010000065.1:0-2226 GCA_964466235.1 uncultured Muribaculaceae bacterium
AGTACTCATTGCAGAAGCGATGGCTCCATGAGGTTCGTGTGGAGGGTCGCCGTCATAAAGCTCGGAGAACGAGCCGACACCATGCTTGCTGATGTCCTCGAAGAATCCTTCGACAAGATACTTGGCTCTTCCGTAGAAGGTCTCGCCCATCATCCTGAAACAGAGGTCGATATATGGTGCGAGAAGTGCAGGGAATGCGCATCCCTGATGATATGCGAGGTCGCGGTCGATCTGCGATCCCTCATATACGCCCCTGTAGGCCTCGTTTCTCGGAGAGAGCGACCTGAGTCCCCTCTTGGTAACGAGCTCGTCGTTGATAGTCATGACCACTTCCGAGATCACCTCGTCATCTATAGGGCTGTACTCAAGATAAGCCGGGAAGAGGAGATTAGGCCTTACCGCCTGATCCACAGGACCGTTGCCGACATAGTCTGCAAGATACCCCCACTCCGGTTTCCAGAATGTCGGCTGGAAATTCTCCTTCACGAGGTCGCGGACAGGAGTCCAGCGTGCGACGAAGGCATTGTCCTTCTTAGGACCGTATTTGTTCTCCATGTCGATGGCAAAGCAGAGTGCATTGTACCAGAATGCGTTTGTCTCGACCTGATAGCCGGCTCTTTCGGTAACAGGATGTCCATAGACGTATGCGTTCATCCATGAGAGCGCAACTCCGTCGAGCTGAGCCCAGAGAAGTCCGTTAGGATGCATGGCGATTTCCTTGCGGCGGCCGGGAGCATAGCTCTCGATGATGCCCTTGAGAGTCTCGCCGTATTTTTTCCAGATGGCTCTTTCTTTTCCGCTGAAGCGGATGTACTGCTGGATTGTCTCTGTAAGTCTGAGAGGGGCCTCGCACTGGGTGGTACGGTGGAAGAGTCTTTCCTGCTCATCCGCAATGAGGGTGTCGAGAATCTTCTCGAATTCGTTGCAGTCACCGTTTGCATAGAGCGTCAGCCCGGGAAGAGAAACGACCGTCTCGCGGAGAAGTCCTGTCTCAAGCCATGAGTATCCGGCATTGATCTGTGCCCTGTCACCTTTGTGGCACTTGAACATTTCCGCATTGTGCTTCAGGAGGTCAAGATAATTCTCTACCGTTCCCATCTTCTTGAGAGTGTCCGTGAACTTTCTCTTGAGGCCTCTCGGATTTATTTCATCAACTGCGGCAGAGAATACCACAGTGTCACCCGGCTTCATCTCAGTCTGGAATGCGCCCGGAACGAAGAGGTCCTCCCTGCAGTCGAATCCGCGGCGATATTCATCGGAGTATGTCACTCCGTTGTACCAGTATGGCTGTGACTTGAACACAGACTGACCTGAAAGCTGGAGATTGAGGGTAGGGAAACCATTGTAGAGACAGAATGAGACTCCGTTGTCGATCTCATCATAAGCCGTATATGCTTCAGCATTCTGACTCGTAAGGCTGTGAACGCTTCTGAAGGCAAGGAACGGCTTCAGATGAAGGGAAATCTTCGATGGAGCAGAATGAAGTTCATACTTGATGAGAACCTGATCGGTGTCAGGAACCATCATGATGGTCTTGGTGAAGAGGATTCCTCCCACCTTGTAGGTGATGACAGGTACCGGATCAGCGTCGAAGTCGATGATGTACTTGTGTCCTCTCGGTTCATAAGTGTCTCCATAGCAATGGATACCGAGATTGAACTGCTTTCCTCCGAGGACGAGGCTCTCGTCCAATGAAGAAAGGAGCATGTACTTTCCACCTCCCAGCTCGTCAACAGGGACTGCAAGAAGTCCGTGGTAACGCCGGGTATTGCAGGTCACGATGCTCGTGTTGCAGTACGCACCCGACTCATTCGCCTCTATGATCTCACGTTTGAGCGAGTATTCGAGGTTCACGAGCTCGGACTTGTTGAATTTAAGAAAAGCCATAAACTGTTATATTTTATTATAAATTTACTTCCGCTAATGATTCTTCGCTTCGCTCAGAATGACAGGTCAGTCAATCTTCTTCAGCACAACCGCGCATCTGCTCGGCAGATAAAGGTATAACGTATCATCATATCTGCCGTTCCCGTTCTCACTTTTCTCAGACACACTAAAATGTGCCTCTCCGGATTTGATTCTGGAGAAGCCGTCAAATTCGTTTTCGTCTGAGTCAAGTACCACCTCGTATTTTCCGGCCGGTGCTGCGAAGCCGTAGTCGGCAAAAGAGGCAGTGGGGTTGAAATTGAGCGCAAAGATACAACTTTTTCTTTTGAAAATGAGTAT
>CAYXMV010000065.1:2236-11540 GCA_964466235.1 uncultured Muribaculaceae bacterium
TATTTTTTTCTCTTCATCCTGGACAAAAAGTTCCGGAACCTCGTCAAGTATGCCTTCAGTGCGCGCCAGTGCGATCATCGCCTTGTCAAAATTCCGCAAATAGCGGTATCTCAGGTAGTCAGGCTCCGCAAGGGACCATTGCCTGCGGGCATGCTTGAATGACCAGTCGTTACCCTGACGAGGAAAGTCGATCCACTCAGGATGTCCGAATTCGTTGCCCATGAAGGTAAGGTAGCCGTTGCCGCAGGTAGCCATGGTCACGAGACGTATCATCTTGTGCAGAGCCATTCCCCTGTCAACTATAGCCGACTGCGACCCCTTGTTCATAGAGAAATACATCTCCTTGTCCATCAGACGGAAGGCTATGGTCTTGTCGCCCACCATGGCCTGGTCATGGCACTCGGCATAGCTGATGGTCTTTTCGTCATCACGTTTGTTGGTAAGCTGCCACCACATCTCGCCCATGCTCCACTGGTCGTCGGCGAGTTCCTTGATCCACTTAATCCAGTTGTCGGCCACTCCCATGCTCATGCGGAAGTCGAAGCCTACGCCGCCTTCTTCAAGAGGAGCTGCGAGTCCGGCCATTCCGCTGACATCCTCGGCGATGGTGAACGCATCTTCGTTCATCTCGTGGATGAGGATATTGGCAAGGGCCAGATAGGCTATGGCGTTGTCATCGACGCCCTGATTGAAATAATTGTCATATCCCACGAATGCCTTCTCGAGACCATGGTCCCAATAAAGCATGCTGGTCACTCCGTCGAAACGGAAGCCGTCGATATGATATTCCTCCATCCAGTATTTGCAGTTTGAGAGAAGGAAATATTTGGTCTCGTCCTTTCCGTAGTCGAAGCAGCGCGAGCCCCATGCCGGATGACGTCCCTGCCAGCCGTCATAGAAATACAGGTCCTCCTTTCCGTCGAACATTCCGAGGCCTTCAGCCTCATTGTCAACAGAGTGCGAATGCACGATGTCCATCACGACAGCTATGCCGAGGCCATGGGCCTCATCGACAAGGGCCTTGAATTCCTCCGGCGTGCCGAAACGCGAGCTGAGCGCATAGAAGTTGGCCACCTGATAGCCGAAGGAGCCGTAGTAAGGATGCTCCTGAAGGGCCATGATCTGGAGAGTATCATAACCGAGGTCGGCGACCTTCGGAAGAACGTTCAGGCGGAATTCCTCGAAGGTACCCACCTTTTCCTCTTCGGCAGCCATTCCTATATGGCATTCATAGATAAGCGGATGAGGTCTCCTGCCCGGCCCCTTATGCTTCCACCCGTACGGTACGGCAGGGTCCCATACCTGGGCGCAGAACTGCTTAGTATGAGGATCCTGGACGGCACGCGTCACGTATGCAGGAAGCCTTTCCGCACCTCCTCCCTTCCACTCGATGAAGAGTTTGTAGAGGGTGCCGTGAGCGAGGAACATTTCATCAAGAACAATCTCCCAGTTGCCGCCGCCTATAGGCCTGAGGGCATACGCTTCGGCACGGCGCCAGTTATTGAATTCGCCGATAAGATATATCTTCGTGGCGTTCGGTGCCCATTCGCGGAATACCCAGTTGCCGGCAGCGTCCTTGTGGAGGCCGTAATACATGTGGTTGTTCATACCCTTGCTGAGCGAGCCGTCAACCGACATCCTCTCCTTCAGTTCAAGGATCATCTTGTGTCTTCTGTCTATGACATCCTTATGTGGCTTGAGCCAATTGTCATGGTCATAGATCATATTTTTCTTTTTCATTGCGCACATAAGCTTGTGGTTAATCGTTCAATGCTTCAAGTTTTTCCCGTGCTCCCCTGAGCCAGGCCCGGCAGGCCTCGATAAGCTCCTGAGAGCGTCTGATATGTCTTTCCATATCGTCTATGCCCGTCTTGGGATCTTCTACCATAGCAGCTATGGATTCCAGTTCCTCTATGGCCCTGGCGTAGTTGAAATCTTCTTTCATATCGTTTTCTAAGCTTCTTCACTTCATCCGGACCATAATTGTCCGTGCAGGATTGCAGTTAATGTTTCACTATATGTTCCACACGGCAGTCGAGCCTGCCGTCGGCAAAGCGCACGGATACCAGGTCACCCTCGCAACGTCCCGAGGCACTCTTCAGAACTACTCCGTCCCGATCCACGGCCAGCGCATATCCCCTTTCGAGAATCCTGCGGGGATCCGCAGCCTCTATTCTCGTCTTGAGGACTTCGACAGAGGATTCCAGAAGGGAAATCTTCATGTTCATCCCGCCCCTGATCCTGCCTTTGAGCTGCATGAGAGAAGCATCCATCATCGCAAGACGTGACGAGAAAGCCAGTTTCATACGTGTCTGGAAAGACGAGAGTCTCGCATCCTCATCCTCATACATTTCAAGAATGAAGTCAGCAAGAGCCGTGGGAGTCTTGAGGTATTCATGAGCCACCATGTCGCATACATGATGATCCTGGTCGTGACCTATGGCCGTAAGCACCGGAAGCGGATATTGGGCTATCACCGCCGCAAGCTCATAATCGTCGAAACATGCGAGGTCAAGCTTCGCGCCTCCTCCCCTGAGGATAAGCACCGCATCGAATTCCTTTCCGCTTTCATTGACGGCATCGAGGGCAGCGACGATGGAACGCGGACATTCTGTCCCCTGCATCAGGGCAGGAAAAAGTTCCGTATCGACCTTGAATCCATAAGGATTGTCATGAAGATGACGCATGAAGTCGCGAAAGCCGGCGGCATCCTCTGCCGAAATGACCGCAAGAGCGCGCGGAAGATGCGGCAATTCGAGATCTTTCTGAAGCCCCATCAGGCCTTCCCTGACGAGTCTCTCAATCGTCCTCTGTCTCTCAAGTTCCTTTGCGCCGAGAGAGTATTCCGGATCCATGTCGTTGATAATCAGGGACATGCCGTAGAGCTGGCTGTAATTGACCTGAACCTCGACGAGGACAGTCATGCCTTCCTGAAGGGATGTACCCGTCACGGATTCGAAATATGGCGCGATGAAACGGTATCTTGAACTCCATATTATGGCGCCCGCCTTTGCCGTGAGGCCTTTGGAATCGCTCTGGGAAAGTTCCATGTAGCAGTGACCGCCGCTGCGTACCTTTATTGCGCTTATCTCTGCCTTTATCCAGAGACGGGAAGGAAAAAGACATTCTACCCCTTGCTTAAGTCTTGTCTGCAACTCGAGAAGGTCGATGTATTCTTTTTCCATATATATTTCATGTTCTTTTACAGCGGTGACAAATTTAGCAAAAATTCCCATACAAGAGCCATTATTTCAATAGAAATAAAATAAATTTTCTATCTTTGCCGACTGATTTTGAATTTTGATTGAAATGAAGGTCACAGAAGCACTTTTTGCGGGCAGCAGCACAAGGATCTCCGAGAAGCCGAAACAGAAATTTCCTGAGTTCGCGTTCATCGGCAGGTCGAATGTAGGAAAATCCTCCCTGATAAACATGCTATGCCGCAACAAGAAGCTCGCGATGACTTCGAGCAAGCCGGGGAAGACCAGGCTTGTGAACCATTTCCTCATCAACAGACAGTGGTATCTCGTCGATCTTCCGGGCTACGGATACGCCAAGATGTCGGGCACTGCAAAGCAGAAGCTCGAACAGGTAATCAGGAATTATATCAACCTTTCCGAGGAGATGGTGATGCTCTTCGTCCTCATCGACTCGCGCCACGACATAGGCAAGATAGACATGGACTTCCTGACCGAACTCGGGCAGAGCCAGATACCTTTTGCAATCATATTCACGAAAGGCGACAAGAGCAGCCCTACCGCACTCGCTGCCCAGACCGACAGGATGAAGGCTCAGATCCTCGAATTGTGGGAGGAACTTCCGCCGACATTCATCAGTTCTTCGGAGACAGGGGACGGCAGGGAAGAAATACTCGGCTACATAGAATCTGTCCTCGCCACTTTACAGAACGGAAAACCTTAACACCCTCAGATACGATGCACAACGAACACAAACTCAAGATCTTCACCTGCAAGGCTTCAAAGGACTTTGCGCTCAAGGTGGCAAAGGCTCTAAAGATAGAGCTCGGTGACTCGGACGTACTCACATTCAGCGACGGCGAGTTCCAGCCGAGCTATAACGAAAGCGTCAGAGGCGCGACTGTCTTTATCGTACAGTCAACCTTCCCTCCTACAGACAATCTTTTCGAGCTTCTCCTCATGATTGATGCGGCTAAAAGAGCGTCAGCGCACAAGGTAATAGCCGTGATGCCTTATTTCGGATGGGCAAGGCAGGACAGAAAGGACAAGCCGAGAGTTTCAATAGGTGCAAAGCTTGTTGCGAACATGCTTCACGCCGCAGGATGCGACAGAGTCATGACATGCGACCTTCATGCGGACCAGATCCAGGGCTTCTTCGACTTCCCTGTGGATCATATTTATGCAAGCGCGGTATTCCTTCCTTATCTGAAAGGACTCAACATAGAGAATCTCGCCATCGCAGCTCCGGACATGGGAGGAGCAAAGAGGGCCAACGCATACGCAAGATACCTCGAATGCCCTGTCATAATCTGCCACAAGTCAAGGGAGAAGGCCAATGTGGTAGGTTCGATCACCGCCATCGGTGACGTTTCAGGCAAGAACGTGGTGATTGTCGATGACATGATAGATACTGCCGGCACTCTCGCAAAGGCGGCAAACGTATTGAAGGACATGGGCGCATTGAGCGTACGTGCATGCGCGACACACCCGGTATTCTCCGGCCCTGCATACGAAAGGATCGCAGAATCATCACTCGAGGAAGTGATCGTAACGGACACCATTCCTCTGACAACGGACCAGTCGAAGGATACGAGCAAGATCACTGTACTCAGCATGACCGATATGTTTGCGGACATCATCGACAAGGTTTATAATTACGAGACAATCAGCACCAGCTTCATCAATTAGGTACTGATATTGATAGCATTTCCGCCGGAAGGAATGTCCCTTCCGACGGATTTTTATTGGATATGGAAATTTTTATTGCAGCTTTGGTACTTGTTGCGCTGTGCATCATCGGACTGTGCTTCAACATCATCTTCAGGAAGAACGGAAAGTTTCCTGAAACCGAGATAGAGAACAATGTCGAGATGCGCAAGAGGGGCATCAAGTGTGCCAAGGAAGAGGAAATCAGGCTTTGGGGCAGGAAAGGGCCCGACGGGAAGCCTGTCGATTGTGACGAGGGAGGATGCGGCAGCTGCTCCGGCAGCTGTGGGGTTTCCTGACCTCCACGCATTATTGAATCACGGTTCCGGATAGGAACGGGCAATCATCGCCGTGAGGCGGGATATTATAACAACTAAACCATTTATTATGAGCTTATTGGCAATCGTCGGACGCCCTAACGTGGGCAAATCGACACTTTTTAATCGTCTGGTGGGAATGCGCCAGGCAATCGTTGACGAAACAGCCGGTGTTACCCGCGACAGGCACTATGGAAGGTGCGAATGGTGCGGTACGGAATTCTCCGTTGTGGATACCGGCGGATACACATCAAATTCAGACGACATCTTCGAAGAGGAAATCCGCAAGCAGGTGGTCCTTGCCATAGAGGAGGCAAATGTGGTGCTCTTCATGGTGGAGGCACAGACAGGAATCACGGATTATGACGAGGAGATCGCCGACCTGCTGCGCAGAAGCGGCAAGCCTGTCGTGCTGGCCGTGAACAAGATAGATTCTGGCGAGAAGATGTATGACGCCTTCCAGTTCTATTCGCTCGGGCTGGGTGAGGTCTATAGCATTTCCGCCGCGAACGGCGGCGGTACCGGTGACCTCCTTGATGCCATCGTGAAGGAACTTCCGGCAGAGGATCCGGACGAGGACGAACATCCTGAGCTTCCTCATTTCACCATTGTCGGAAAGCCTAATGTGGGCAAGTCCTCACTGACAAACGCACTTCTCGGCAAAGAGAGGAACATTGTGACCCCTATCGCGGGCACGACACGCGACTCCATCGCCACTTTATACAACAAGTTCGGCCACGAGTTCATGCTTGTCGATACTGCCGGTATGCGCAAGAAGGCAAAGGTACACGAAGATCTTGAATTCTATTCGGTGATGAGGTCCATACGTGCAATCGAGCATTCAGATGTCTGCATACTCATGGTCGATGCACAGACTGGTATCGAGTCGCAGGACATGGCTATCTTCAATCTCATCCAGAGAAACAAGAAGGGATGCGTGGTGGTTGTGAACAAGTGGGACACCATCGAGAAGGACAGCAACACTATGAAGGAGTATGTGGAGGCCATCAAGGCACGTCTGGCTCCGTTCACTGACATTCCGATAATCTTCACGTCAGTGATCAACAAGCAGAGGATCATGGATGTGCTTGATGCGGCGGCTCATGTGTATGAGAACTATTCGCGCAAGATCGCTACTTCCAAGCTCAATGAGGAGATGCTCCCTGAAATCGAGAATTATCCTCCGCCGGCATGGAAGGGCAAGTATATCAAGATCAAGTATGTGACACAGCTGCCTACGAGGTCACCTTCGTTTGCGTTCTTCTGCAATCTTCCGCAGTATATCCGCGAGCCTTACAGGCGTTTCCTTGAGAATAAGCTTCGCTCGAAGTTTGATTTTCTCGGATGTCCCGTGCAGGTGTTCTTGAGACAGAAATAAAGGGCTGCCCATCCGGGCAACCCTTTATTTCTTTATTGA
The DNA here is from genome assembly GCA_964466235.1 of uncultured Muribaculaceae bacterium. Classification (GTDB taxonomy): domain Bacteria; phylum Bacteroidota; class Bacteroidia; order Bacteroidales; family UBA932; genus Cryptobacteroides. Next base: position 8,875 of record CAYXMV010000065.1, read on the forward strand.
TTCATATGAATAGGAGAAGAGGCCGAAGATTATCTGGGTTATTGCCTGGGAGGTGTGGGACAGGGTGGCATATACGATACCCATCTCCATAGGGAGGCCATAGATGACCGACAGGGCGAGACTGATGACGAAGTGGAAGGCACCTATGCCGCCCGGGACGGGAACGGCGAAGCCTATGCCACCGACAAGCGAAAGGAAGAGGGCATCGATGATGTCGAGTCCTTCGAGGAAAGGCACAGCCCATACAGTGCTTGCCGCCATGAGCCAGTACATGATCCAGATGAAAGCAGTGTAGGCGAAGAAAAGCCACGGCTTTTCCATACGGAAGCAGCTTGAAAAGCCCTGAAGGATGCCTCTGAATATTCCCCAGACCTTCTTGCAGAATGTATTGGTGTCCCTGAACCGCCATAGGGCGAAGAGGGCTGCGGCAGCCAGGATGATGAGCAATGCGACTATCCACCAGATGCTGAAGTCGAGACGCTCCGACATGGGATTCCATATCTGCTCAACAAAGAAGCCGCCGAAACGTCTGAAGCCGGCTGTCACCACCACGGCCAGCAGCAGGAGCATCACGAGAAGTTCCCAGCTGCGTTCGAGCACAACGGTGCCGAGTACCTTGTCGTAGGTCGCCTTCTTATGATGGGGATCGGCAGGATCCACAGGCGCCGAACGGCGGGTAATGACTCCGCAACGGACAAATTCGCCGATGCGGGGGAATATGTAATTCGAAATATTACCTATGTTCACACCATTGAATGCCGTGAATCTCGTTATGCTGTCATCAATCGGAAGCAGAAGGCGGCGCCAGCGCAATCCTCTGAGCCAGAATGCAAAAGACCCGGCAGCCATTGAAAGGAGGACATATCCCCAACGGCACTGTCTGAGACCTTCCATGAAATCCTTCCACTCGACCTCACGGAATGAGACCCACAGCAGAAGAGCGGCAAGGGCAGCCGAGGCCAGATATTTAAGTGACTTCTTTATATTCATATCTTCAAGCTATATGTTCCGTCGGTATGTGCAGATAGTCGGAACAAGGCTGCAAATATATCCAAAAAGTTGTTAACTTTGTTCGTTTTAATAAAATTATAGGTATGGCTTCAATCTTAGGTATCGGAAATGCGCTGACGGACATACTTGCAGTCCTTCCTGACGACACATTCCTCAAGCATTATCATCTCCCGAAGGGCAGCATGCAGCATGTTGACATGGAAACGGGAGATAAGATATGGCAGACTCTCAAGCCTATGGGAGTGCAGTTAGTGGCGGGAGGTTCGGCTGCCAACACTATTACCGGTACAGCCATTTTCGGAATGGAGTCGGCTTTCATAGGCAAGGTGGGCGACGATGACCTCGGACATCTGTTCAAGAGCGACCAGGCCCAGTACGGCATCAGGTCGATCCTCCTCAAGGGCGAGCATTCCTCAGGCAGGTCGATGGTGTTCATCACTGCACCAAACGCGGAAAGGACATTCGCGGTGTATCTCGGTGCGGCTCTCGAACTTGTTCCGGGTGACCTCAGCGCTGAGCAGTTCGAAGGATATGATTATTTCCACATCGAGGGGTATCTTGTGCAGAATCAGTCCCTTATGCGTAAGGCTGTGGAGCTGGCGAAGGCTGCGGGATGCAAGATTTCGATAGATATGGCATCGTACAATGTGGTGGAGTCGAACCACGCTTTCCTGCACGATATAGTTGAGAATTATGTTGATATAGTGTTTGCAAATGAAACCGAGGCAAAGGCATTTACGGGCCTTGAGCCACGTGAGGCGCTGGCGGAAATCGCGGGACATTGCGAAATCGCCGTGGTGAAGGTGGGCAAGGAAGGTTCGATGGTTCAGAGCGGCGATGAATACCATTATATAAATGCATGGCCTGCGGCACCGGTCGATGCTACCGGAGCTGGCGACACGTACGCAGCCGGATTCATATATGCCCATTCACTCGGAATGCCGCTTAAGATATGCGGAGAGATCGGGTCTGTCATAGCCGCCAAAGTGGTGGAAGTCGTAGGCACAAAGATTGACATTCCGCGCTGGAAGGCAGCCAAGAAGGAAATCAGAGAACTCATCGCAGCCAATTCGTAGCAAGCCATGTTTGAAGGTATCAAGAATTTCTTCCGCCGCAGGAAGATCAGAAAAAATGCAAGCCCTGTGACGACGGGCTTCCTCCCAGTCGGGAAGATCTCCACGGCAAATGTGGTGATTGACGTGCAGGAGAACGGGTTCGACGAACTCAAGGAAACCGTCCTTGCCTGGGGCAGGAAGAAAGGTATCAAGGCAAATGTCTATTTCTTCGACTTCAGGAAACTCAAGAAGGGGGAACAGTTGCTGACGGGCATCGACAAGACATTCCTCAGGAAGGAACTCAGCTGGATCGGGACTCCGTCTCTTGAAAAGGCGGCTCCCCTGCTTCAGGAAGAGAGCGACCTCTTCGTGTCGATGATTGACAACGGGGACTTCCCTATCGACTTCCTGAGCAAATGTACAAAGGCAAGGTTCAAGATAGGGAGATACGCATATGAAGGTGATGCCTTCGACATGATATTCCACGGTGGAGCAAGAGAGGAACTGAGGGGAGATGTCTGCAAGATATTCAGCGGAGTGACGGAATTCCTCGAAAAGATACAGCAATAGAACAGTAAGAAACTGTTTAAAATTTTATCA
>CAYXMV010000066.1:0-11504 GCA_964466235.1 uncultured Muribaculaceae bacterium
AGATCAGGCGTTTCAAGTACAAGGACACTGCACCTACAGTAGAGGCCGAAAAGAAAGATAAATAAAAAAAATTCTGGAAAACATCGGTTTATACACCAAATTTGTATAGGCGTTTCATAACAACACATTTAATAGTAGTGGTTATGAAACGTCTTAGCATTATTTTGGGAGCTGCGGCTCTTATTGCTGTCTCATTGACAGCCTCTCCTGCAATCAATGCTCAGGAGAACGGTAACAGGGATGAGAACGGAAAAATTGTCCGTGGCCCTTATGAAACCAACCGATTCGGAGACAACTGGTTCATCGGTGTCGGTGGCGGTATCAACATTTTCCTCAATGAAGGATACGACATCAGGATTTCCCCAAGCATCGATGCAAATTTCGGAAAATGGTTCACACCGTCCGTCGGAATGAGGCTCGGATATCAGGGCTTCCAGTCAGGCACATGGTCTGACAATGCAACAGTGCTCGGTCCGACACTCGACAGCGACAAAGGCATGTATGCCGAAAAGTTCGGCTACATGTACATCCATGGCGATTTTCTATGGAACATTTCCAACGCCCTCAGCGGTTATAAGGAAACACGCTTCTGGAACTTCGTCCCTTACATGCACGCCGGATTCTTCCGTTCATACGGTTTGGATGACGTGAATTTTGCAGACAATGAATTTGCTGCCGGTGCCGGTCTGCTCCACAATCTCAGATTAGCCGAAAGGCTTGACCTCATCATCGACATGAGGGCTACTGTGGTGAACGGAAGGGTTCACGATGCAAGCGGAGTGGCGCTCCTGCCTTCCGTGACGGCCGGACTGGCAGTTGACCTCGGGTGGCCAGGGTTCGTGAGGACTTCGACAGTGGTCGGTGCTGTGGAGGCTGCGTATGCTGAAAAGACAGCGATTCTCGAAACGGCGGTTGCTGCCATGGAAGTGGCTAATGCGGCTCTTGAAGTGGAGAACACCGAGCTTGCAAAGGCCAACGCAGACCTCCAGAAGCAGGTCAGCACGCTCAAGAATCAGCCGAAGATGGATTACACGACATTCTTCAACGACATGGGTCCGGCTACACTTTATTTCAACATCGGACAGACTGTGCTCGGAGAGAAGGAACTCCAGCATCTGGATTTCGTCGCAAAGAACCTTATCACAAAGGTTGACAAGAACACAAAGATCTATCTTACTGTAATGGGATCGGCCGACGGCAATACAGGTTCGGCAAAACGCAACCAATACCTCAGCGAGGCACGCGGAAAGTATGTGTTCGACATCCTTACTTCGAAGTACGGCATTGCGCCTGACAGGCTCATCCTGAAGTCTGAAGTCGTGAAAAAGGCGGCTAAGCCTGAGATGAACAGGGCCGTGATCATTTCTTTCTGATGATTATTTATTAAATTCTGACAGGACGGATTCCGATATGGGGTTCGTCCTGATTTTTTTTATACCTTTGCGCAAATATTCACAAGAACCATGACAAAGATCGGAACGACATTCACAAACTCGGGCAAGAAGGCCGTCCTCTGCGGCTCAGGCGAGCTCGGAAAGGAAGTGGCAATAGAACTTCAGCGCTACGGCGTGGAGGTTGTAGCCCTCGACAAATATGCAAATGCTCCTGCAATGCACATCGCCCACAGGAACCATGTCCTGTCCATGCTCGACGGTGAAGCCCTCAAGGCCGTGATCAAGGAGGAAGATCCCGACTTCATAATTCCGGAGATCGAAGCGATCGCCACAGACAAGCTCGTCGAGCTTGAGGATGAGGGGTTCAATGTCATTCCGACTGCAAAGGCGACCAGACTTACGATGAACCGTGAAGGCATCCGCAGACTCGCAGCTGAGACTCTCGGACTTCCCACATCGCCGTACCGTTTCGCAGAGACACGCGAGGAGTTCGACACAGCCGTGGCTGAAATCGGCATCCCATGCGTCGTGAAGCCCGTAATGAGTTCATCAGGACACGGACAGAGCACCATCAGGACAGAAGCCGACATCGACAAGGCATGGACAATCTCCCAGAAAGGCGGCCGGGCAGGAAGCGGAAAGGTCATAGTGGAGGGTTTCGTGAAATTCGATTATGAGATCACTCTTCTCACCGTACGCCACTGCGGAGGCACGACATTCATCAAGCCTATCGGACATCATCAGGTGGATGGTGACTACCGCGAATCATGGCAGCCGCAACCTATGGCAGAGACTGCGATACAGAAGGCCGAAGCCATTGCAAAGGCCATAACAGATGCGCTCGGAGGCTACGGAATCTTCGGTGTGGAACTCTTCATCAAGGGCGACGATGTCATCTTCAGCGAAGTGTCGCCACGACCTCATGACACCGGAATGGTGACGATGATTTCCCAGGACATGTCGGAATTCGCCCTTCATGCACGCGCCATCCTCGGTCTGCCCGTTCCTGCCGTGCAGTTCTATGGTCCGTCGGCTTCAAAGGCTATCGTTGTCGAGGGCAATACAAAGGAATATGAGTTCTGCAATCTTGAAGAGGTTCTCGCCGAGCCGGGAGTGCAGATCAGGATATTCGGAAAGCCGGAAATCGTGGGGCATCGCCGCGTGGGCGTGCTTCTCGCCACTGACGAGAGCGTTGAAAAAGCCCTCGCCAAGGTCGAGAGGGCTTATGCTAAGCTGCAGGTGAAAGTATATTAAAATTTCGAGAGTTCGAAATCAGCACGGATCTTATCGATTATAGAGCAGACCAACTTGAAGGTTCTGCTCTCTTTCGTATAGTCCGCCGGAGTCATGAAGTTGACCCTGTGCTGGCGCAGGAGCTTCCTGGCCACATTCACCTTCTTCTTTATCTCCGGATTATAGACGGCAATCGAATGTCCCCCGAACATCTTCACGATCTTCATACAAGGTACGTCAGTCTCTCCGTCGCCGAAATAGATCATGTGCGGGAAAGGGATGCGCTTGTTGTCCTCGGCCTGGCTCTCGTTGACCTTCTTGTTGTCGCGGACGCTGAGAATGCCCTTGTTGATCTTGAAGAGGAACTGGGTCTTGGCGGTGTAGTCAACGGCTACTCCAGGCCATTCGGCCTCCCCATCTTCATTATATATGAAGGAGCAGGCGAAGATGCGTTTGAATTCCTTTGCGACAGGGGTCCCCTCTATCATCTCCGCGAGACCTGAAGAGTTGATATAATGCTCTATCTTCACTCCCCTCTCCTTTCCATAAGCATTGACCAATCCGAACCATTCACGTACTCCGTCAAAAAGCTCGACCGAAGCACCGAATCTCTTGAAGTCGTCACGACGGAGCTTGATCCCTGCCTTGCGGGCTTCGTCGAACATCAGCTTCATATAGCTGAGGATATTGCTGGCATCCTGCCCCATGGCGATGTCGTCGCTTTCCTGCCAGAATTCCTGAGGTTTCTTGCCGATGGCCTGAATGAATCCGAATTCCTGCATGTTGCCCGGCGACAATGTGCCGTCGAAGTCATAGATAAGGGCTACGATTGGACGATTTCTCATAAAACATTCCTTTTGAGGGTTAAAAACTCACCACCTAAACGCAAGTTTCGCCACAAATATAATCATTTATACACGTGCGCGTGCAAATTTACCTACTTTTGCGGCCGGAAAATTCTAAAATCTAAGCAAATACGATGAAGCATTATTTTACACGACTCGAAGAGTCGATCAAGAACAACTGGGACCGTCCGTCCCTCGGAAATTATCGCGGTGAACTTTTCACTTTCGGCGAACTCGCCACACAGATCGAGAAGATGCATGTCCTTTTCGAAGCCATCGGAATAGAGAAGGGACAGAAGGTAGCCCTCTGCGCGAAGAACTCGGCACGCTGGGGCATCGCTTTCTTTGCAGCCAACACATACGAGGCTGTGGTTGTCCCTATCCTCGCAGACTTCCATCCCGACAGCGTGAACTCACTCGTCGATCATTCGGAGAGCGTGGTGCTCTTCACCGACACCGACATCTGGCCAAAGCTCGACATTGCAAAGATGCCTGCAGTGAGAGCTGTCGTATCGACAGGAGATTTCAAGCTCCTCTATGCAGCTGACGAGAAGATCCAGACCGCAAACGACAATCTTGACGTCCTCTTCGCAGAAAAATATCCTGACGGATTCACTGCCGCCGACGTATCCTACCCTGTCAACAACGACAAGGAACTCGCGATCATCAATTATACTTCCGGCACGACAAGCGCTCCTAAGGGCGTGATGCTCCGCTACGAGTGCATCAGCGCCAATGTGGCATTCGGTCAGAAGAGACTTCCTTCATATCCGGAGGACAAGATCGTCTCAATGCTTCCTATGGCCCACATGTACGGAATGATGTTCGAGCTGATCTATCCTCTCTGCGGCGGTTCATCGATATATTATCTCGGCAAGGCCCCTACTCCGGCTCTCCTTCTCGGCGCCATGGCTGAGGTGAAGCCATATCTCGTGATCACAGTTCCACTCGTGATGGAGAAGATCTTCAAGAGCAAGGTCGCTCCTATCGTGAACAAGCCTGTGATGAAGGTACTCTGCGCGATACCGGGAGTGAACCAGCTCATCTTCAAGAAGGTACGCAACACGCTTCTCAACGCGTTCGGAGGCAAGGTGCGCGAAATAGTCATGGGCGGTGCGGCACTCAATCCTGATGTTGAGAAGTGGTTCAGAAGATTCAAACTTCCGTTCACAGTAGGTTACGGAATGACGGAGGCTGCTCCACTTATGGCATACGAGGACTGGTGGGAGTTCGCATCCAAGTCCTGCGGCAAGCCTATCGACACCGTTGAAGTGCGCATCGACTCCGAGGATCCATACAGCAAGGTCGGCGAGATCCAGGCAAGGGGTACCAACATCATGAGCGGATACTACAAGAACGAAGAGGCCACGAAGGCAGCATTCACTGAGGACGGATGGATGCGTACAGGTGACCTCGGACTCCTCGACAAGAAGGGCAACATCTTCATCAAGGGACGCAGCAAGAACATGATCCTTTCTGCAAGCGGTCAGAACATCTATCCTGAGGAAGTCGAGGCCGTGGTGAACAATCAGCCGTATGTGATAGAGTCAGTGGTCATCGACAGAGGTGCAAGCCTTGTCGCACTCGTCTATCTCGACAGCGAGAAGCTCAAGGCCGAGGGTGTTGACGCTCAGGCTCAGATGGATCTTCTCAAGGCCGAGGTCAACAAGGCGATGCCTTCATACAGCAAGATCGGAAAGGTGGAGATAATGGCCCAGCCGTTCGAAAAGACTCCTAAGATGAGTATCAAGAGATTCATGTACAAGTAATTTTTCTACATAGGATGAAAGGCCGTGCAACGCGCACGGCCTTTTATGCATCTATAACTCCGGACTTAAATAACGACACTATGAACAAAAGACTGATCATGGCCTTGTGCCTTCTTCTGATCCCGCCTCTCGGGGCAGCGGCGCAGAAGAATCCTGATGTCCCCTTCCGGAATGAATGGCGCTTCGGAGTAGCCGGGTTCCCGTTTATGGAATCCCTTATGTTCTCAAGCTGGGGATATGACTTCGATCTTCCACCTGCTGATGACCTGGACAACATCTATAGCGACTACCCGGGAGCGACACGGGCTCTCGGACTATTGTCTGCAGAGTACAGCATCAATTACCGGAAGCACTTCACTTTTTCAATCGGAGGCTATTTCACCGGCCTGTGGTACAGCACTTACGATTACAAGGACGTAAGGAAGGGAACAGACGTAGGATTCAACCTTTCCATTCTCCCGACTGCAAGATTCAAATACATAAACAGGGAATTCTTCAGCATGTACGGCTCAGTAGCAGCAGGCGTGGCCGTAGGATATTTCGACAAGGAATTCTATGCATTCCCTACCTTCCAGCTGGTACCATTAGGGGTCACTGCCGGACGGAAGGTATATGGATTCGCCGAAGTGGGATTCGGATTGCTCTATATCGGAGGAAATGTGGGAGTAGGTTACAGATTCTAAACGACAGCACTATGAAACGACATCTTATGACAATGGCACTCTGCCTCCCGCTTCTATGCTCATGCATACTCGACAGAGCGGATACTTCGGATTATAATGAAGACAATCTCAGATACTTTGCTGAATCTATGGCCGAGTCGAGGCTGACCTTCCCTATGGTGCTTCTGGAGACTGTACTCTGCATAGAAGATTATGAAAACATGAGTGCGGAGGACAAGATCGGGATGAAGCATATATTCGAGAATCTCATCAAGACTTCAGACAAGACTTATTCAATGGGGGACTTCTACGACCTCAATGTCTCGACGGACGGCAAATCATCTAAGGACGAAGATATGAAGTGGACTTTTGAAAGTACCTGGTACTCACGCTACTACTATTCATCCCAGTTCACAGACATACGTCGGTTCGAACTTTACCGCTACCCGGAAGATGCAGGACCAACTTATTTCCTGAGCTGCGACAAGAAGTCCGAGGCCGGAACGACAGTAATAACGATCAAGGAAAATGAAGATGATGAAGCATATTTCAGCTGGGAAGTGACCGTATCGGGCACGTACCGGAGCCCGGAAGGAAGGCTTGCGAAATTCCAGACCGCCGAGCCGGTTACACGCAAGGTATGGCGTGCCACCGGAAATGATGACTCAAAGGTCAGCGTCAGCGGACGCTTCATGGTCACGTTCTTCAATGAGGACTTAGAAGTGCTTGACGAAGTAAGCATTGACCTCACAAGGGATTCCACAAATATGTATTATGCATTCTGACGGAGGAAGCGATATGAAAAGGATTATTTTATCTGCAGTCCTTCTGACTGCCATGATCATAGGAGCCGATGCGCGCAACGGAAAAAGGGCTGAGCTTCCTTATAAATATGAAGTAAGGTCAGGATGGTGCGGCTACCCTGCCGGCGACGAGCTGAACTTTGCAGACGACTATGACCAGTTCTACAGCAATCACCCTATCCAGGACCTCTTCGCGGACTACGACGGTCCGACATATATGACCGGCAACATCATGGCTGAAATTGATTTCCATTACAGGAAATGGTTCACCCTTGCTGTCGGTGTGGCGGCAAACGGGATTTGGAAGGACAAGTATGACGCACGTAAAGACGCCCTGAAAGGACGGGAAAGCGGATTCACGATTACGGTGTTGCCACAGGCGAGGTTCACCTGGGTGCATAAGGAACTTGTCAAACTCTATTCGTCCGTCGGGCTGGGACTTACCGGAGGAAGTTTCAACGGAAGGTCGGAACTTGTATTTGCTGCTCAGGCGGTACCCGTCGGACTCACGGTCGGGAAACGGCTGTTCGGCTTTGCCGAGGTCGGGATAGGCACTGTATATCTCGGAGGTATGTTCGGAATAGGTTACAGATTCTAAAACGATTGTGTATGAAAAGGTTAATCATATTTCTGTTTGCAGCTGCGGCTGCTGTTTCATGCAAGGTCATTGACCCTTATCAGCCGGACCAGCTGAATGACGACAACATAGGTATCTTCTGCGGGAATATTTTCGATGAGGAAGTCAGGGATAATCTCACTTATTTCTACAATGCCTACAACATCGCAAGGTTCCTCGATGCCGATGCTGAGGAAAAGGTTTCGCCGAAGTATGACCTCATCAGGACCGGACTCAGGAGTAATGACGTCGGTTATTCGTTCGATTATGATGACTATACTTTCAACGAGGATCCGCTCTTCGTCACCGGCAGTTCGTGGAAAGTGAAGTGCAGTTATTATAAAAACATCATCATCGATGTAAAAGATGGAAACGAATGGGTGGTGACCAGCACTGAAGACGGAACCGTACTTAAACTGAAGATGACTGAGGAAACTGAGGACTCGATGAATCTCACAATAGACGTCGAGGGACTCAGGACGGAGGAATCGCCATACAGCGCAAAGTTTTCTGCTACAGATCTTGCGGTTACGCTCAGGCATGAGAATATCGGGATGATCGATTCGATGATTTTCGGCGGCGAAATGACTGTCAGATTCCTCAATGGCACGACACCAGTCAAGGAATGCGTCATGACAATGGTTCCGGGCATGACAACTCACTATGATATTTTCTGACCTTCGGACTGACAAATCGTCAGTATTTTTCTGTTGGAACATTATTTGACTATACGCGGTCGTCCTTCGGGGCGGCCGTTTCGTCATCCTTGGCGTCGGCGAAGGATCTTTACAACAGCTCATCGGCAGTCAGGAATGACAGATAAATATATAAAGACAACGATATGGCAACAACAGGAAAAATTGGAGTAACCACCGAGAACATCTTCCCGGTAATCAAGAAATTTCTTTATTCAGACCACGAGATCTTCCTCAGGGAACTGGTGGCGAACGCAGTTGACGCGACACAGAAAATGAAGGCCCTCGCCTCTTCTGGCGACTTCAAGGGCGAACTCGGAGAAGTTGCGGTACGCATAGAGCTCGACGAGAAGAAAAAGACCCTCAAGATCATCGACAACGGTATCGGTATGACTGAGGAGGAAGTAGAGAAGTACATCAACCAGATTGCATTTTCAAGCGCAGGCGAGTTCCTCGAGAAGTACAAGGACCAGCTCAGCAACATCATCGGACACTTCGGACTCGGATTCTATTCCGCATTCATGGTGGCGGAGAAGGTCACTATCGAGACGCTTTCATGGAAGGATGGCGCAGAGGCCGTGATGTGGTCATGCGACGGCTCGCCTGAGTATGAGATGAAGCCTTGCAAGAAGGAGGACAGAGGTACCGTCATCACCCTCTATATCGACGACGAAGAGAAGGAATTCGCCGAGAAGAAGCGTATAAGCGACCTTCTGAACAAATACTGCAAGTTCATGCCGGTACCTGTGATTTTCGGAAAGGAGCAGGAGTGGAAGGACGGCAAATATGTTGATACCGACAGGGATAACGTAATCAACAAGGTGGAGCCGCTTTGGGCACGCAAGCCTGCCGACCTCAAGGATGAGGACTACAACGAGTTCTACCGGACACTTTATCCTATGGGCGAGGAGCCTCTGTTCCACATCCACCTCAACGTGGATTATCCGTTCAACCTCACAGGTATCCTCTATTTCCCTAAGATCAAGAACAATGTGGAGATTTCACGCAACAAGATCCAGCTCTACTGCAATCAGATGTTCGTGACAGACTCCGTTGACAATATCGTTCCGGACTTCCTCACTCTCCTTCACGGTGTGATCGACTCTCCGGACATTCCTCTCAACGTGTCGAGAAGCTATCTTCAGAGCGACTCTAATGTGAAGAAGATCTCGACATACATCACCAAGAAGGTGGCTGACCGTCTTGACGAGATATTCAGGAACGAGCGTCAGCAGCTCGAGGAAAAATGGGACAACCTCAAGCTCTTCATCGAGTATGGAATGCTCTCAGACGAGAAGTTCTGCGAGAGAGCGATGAAGTTCTGCCTGCTCAAGAACACAGAGAACAAGTATTTCAGCATCGAGGACTACAAAAAGGCGATTGAAGGCGGCCAGACCGACAAGGACAAGAAGGTCGTGTTCCTTTATGCCACTGACGTGGAGAGCCAGTACTCTTTCATCGAGGCTGCAAAGAACAGGGGCTATGACGTCCTTCTTCTCGACTGCCAGCTCGACAGCCATTTTGTGAATCTGCTCGAGTCAAAGGTGGAGAACGCACGTTTCGCACGTGTTGACTCGGACAGCATCGACAACCTCATCCCTAAGGAGGACAAGCTCAAGCCGGAGATGTCCGAAAGCGAACAGGAGGATCTGTCGGTAATCTTCCAGAGCGTCCTTCCGAAGGAAAACCAGTATTTTGTGCAGGCTGACAATCTCGGCGCCTCTGCCGCTCCTATCCTTATCACTCAGAGCGAATTCATGCGCCGCTACCGCGAGATGTCAGCCATGGGAGGCGGCATGAACTTCTATGGCGAGATGCCGGCGATGTACAACATCACGGTGAATATGGAGAATCCGCTCGTTGCACGTATCATGGAAGCAAAGGCGGCTGATGTGGCACCTGCTCAGGTGATTCCGGATGCGGCTTCGGATGCTTCCGAGGAAGTGAAAAAGACCGTTACCGACGCAAAAGAGGCGGCCGCCGCTGCCCACAAGTCAGATCTTGAGGCTTTTGCCGGTGGGAACTCCATCCTGAAGCAGATCACGGACCTCGCGCTTCTTGCCAACGGCATGCTCAAGGGCAAGGAACTCAGTGACTTCATTGCACGCAGTGCTAAAGTTGTGGAGGATGCTTATCTGAAATAGACGATGGAGCGTAATCCCCGACCTGATCGGGGATTTCTAACGGATGAGGTTGAGGAATTCGTTGCGGGTGCGCTCGTCACGAAGGAAGATACCGCTGAAGGCTGATGTGGTGGTGACTGCATTAGCCTTCTGTACGCCTCTGAGAGTCATGCAGGTGTGTGATGCTTCAATGACTACTGCCACTCCGAGAGGATTGAGTGTGTCCTGAATGCAGTCACGGATCTGAGTGGTGAGCCTCTCCTGCACCTGAAGGCGGCGGGCGAAAGTCTCAACAACACGCGCAATCTTGCTGAGCCCCGTAATGGTCCCGTCAGGAATGTAGGCGACATGGGCCTTGCCGATGAACGGCATGACGTGATGCTCGCAGGTGGAATAGAGTTCGATGTCCTTTACGAGAACCATCTGCTGATATTCTTCATTGAACATGGCGCTGCGTAATATGGACGCACCATCCTGCTGTGAGCCATGCGTCAGGAACTGAAGGGCCTTTGCCACACGTTCCGGGGTCTTTACAAGTCCCTCGCGGTCAGGATCTTCGCCGAGAAGCCGTAATATTTCCCTATAATGTTCAGCAATGGCAGCCGTAGTCTGCTCATCGTACCTTTCTTCTTTCAGATATGCCATTTCACTTCATTTTATGTCTCAAAGGTGACACTTGCATCAGTCCTTGCCCGATGGTACGGATATTGCGCCATAGGCCCGAATGAGTGACCCTCAAAAAATTTGTGCAAAAATAGCAAAAAGAACTTCATCATTAAGTTTTTTTATCTATATTTGCGCCCCCTTACGGAAAAGGATTTGCTTAAATATTGATAATTAACAATTTAAACTTAATAGCTATGTATTGGACACTTGAACTTGCATACCGTCTGGAAGATGCTCCTTGGCCAGCGACAAAGGAGGAGCTCATCGACTACGCTACCCGCTCTGGAGCCCCCCTCGAAGTGGTTGAAAACCTCGAAGAGCTCGAGGACGACGGTGAGATCTACGAGAGTATTGAGGACATCTGGCCTGACTATCCTACTAAGGATGACTTTTTCTTTAACGAAGAAGAATATTAATGAGGCAACTTGTTTGAAATCAAACAGATAACTTTGCAGACAGGAGTAACTTATGTTGCTCCTGTCTGCATTTTACGTACTTCTACGGTATCCTGCGGTATCATAAGTTACCACATTAGTTATACAAAACTATTCGCAAAAATACCACAGAATAAGTATAGTTTTTGTGTTGTATGCAATACCCTATGTGAGTGTTGTCTGGAACGAAAACATTTTTTACCTTTGTCGGGTCTTACGGTCTTGACCGTTTGACAATTACATATTGTGAAAGTGTTTTTCGCA
>CAYXMV010000067.1:0-11330 GCA_964466235.1 uncultured Muribaculaceae bacterium
TATCATTTTATAATTATCAGTTTGCAACCCACAAAGATAAACAAAAAAATCCTCCTATCTCGCTGATAGGAGGATAAATGTTAGCCGGTCAGCGGACTACCATGCAAAATCGAATACGATGTCGCGAGGAATGCCGGCCTCATTTACCTTTGCAACTTCTGCTGAAAGTGCAGGACGGATGCTGGCGTTCTCTGCCGCATACTTCTGAGCGAACTCGAAGTCGCCTTTCGCCTGTGTCTCAAGAATGAGGGCCGACCATGCGTCAATGGCTGCGGATGCTTTCTCGAAATCGATGACATACCTGCCTTCGGCGTTGCGTGTGAAGGCTCCGTGGTCTTCCATGAAGTTGAAGCACATCATGTTGGCCTTGCCATGTGATGAAGCTGAACCGAAACGTACGGAGCGTACGATGCCTGCGATGAATGTTGCGATGGACTCTTCTTCAGTGATGTCTGTGATTTCACCCATCCTGATGAGTTCCCTTACCATGAACAGTCCGAGGATGTCTGCCTTTGCCTCTTCCCATGTGGTCTTTTCTGATCCCATTGCCTCGTCAACAGTTCCCTTGCCGTTGATGGTCTGCTTTACACCGAGACCGTGTGCCACTTCGTGGAATGTAACATTCCAGAAGAATGCATCAGCGCTGAGATGCTCCATCTGCGAAGGCTCCATGAGCACGTCACCGATAGGAACGACTATCTTGTCGAACTTCGCCATCATGCTGTTGTAGAGCTGGAGACGGCGTGCGCCCTTGGCTGCGTGTACCCTCTCATCGTTGGGCAGGTTGATGGCGATGGTCTTGCTGCCGGCGTTGCAGTCACCTGCATAGAATATCGCATCATAGACATTGAGGTCCGATGAGGTTCCCGGTACGAAAGTCTTGTACTCAGGGGCGCAAGGAAGCATCTTCTGAAGGGTAGGGAGGAGACCCACGTATTTGGCAAGGTTTGCGCTGCGTGTCTCATCCTTGAGAAGAATGAAGCACTCGTATGCCGCCTTTGCCTCGAAGAGGTGGTCGTCATAATTCTCGATAGGGCCTATCACGATGTCCATGTTGCAGTCCTTCATGTCCATCCATGCCATGTCGCTGGCGAGATAATCGTCTGTCCGGAAAGCCTTTACGCGCTCTGTAAGATATTTGCGCATTCCCTCGTTAGTTGTGAGGGCGGCAGCCTCTTCAAGAAGAGCGCATACCTTGTCGAGTTCTGCCTTGTATTCCTCACGGTACCATACCGTCTTGAGGTCTCCGTTCTCGTCGCGGCGCACTACAGTATAGAGGCTGAGCTTGTCGGGGTCGTCGAATGCCTCCCACTCTTCCATTGTCATGTCCTGCGGATAATACCGGCATCCGAGCGGCTTCTCGCCGTATCCTTCGAGGAAAGGCCTGTTGTCGTCAAGGTGATCCCATGCACCGTAGTTTATGAGCGCGTAGTCCTTGGCATATCCGTCAGGAAGTGCATCGATGAGGGCCTTGTCTCCGAAAGTCTGCTTCCAGAAAAGTCCGTCCATGATCTCTCCCGCCTGACGGAACAGATTCACGATCTTCTTGTCATTGTCAGAAAGTGCGTCATAAAGCGGTGAGGAAACCTCCACCACAGCATAACTCTCCACCTTCTCCTTCAGCGCCACGTCACCCGACTTGTCGGCACACGCTGCCGCAGAAATGACCGCCATTGCAATAAATAATATTCTTTTCATAATATAAAGATAAACACTTTCTTAATAACCGACACTGTCATTCTGAACACTATTATTCTGAACGAACACTGTCATTCTGAACAAAGTGAAGAATCTTTGTCATAAAGATCCTTCGCTGACGCTCAGGATGACAGTGCTACGCGTTCCTGATAAGGAATTAGAAACTTACAGCGATGCCGATGAAATCTTCAGCCTTGAGAGCTGCACCACCGATAAGACCACCGTCGATGTCAGGGCATGCGAAGAGCTCCTTTGCGTTGGATGGCTTGCAAGAACCGCCGTAGAGGATAGAGATTTCCTCTGCGAGTGCACCGAACTTCTCAGCGAGCACCTTGCGGATTTCTGCGTGGATCTCCTGTGCCTGCTCTGCAGTTGCAGTCTTGCCTGTTCCGATAGCCCATACAGGCTCGTAAGCTACGACAACCTTTGCCATTTCCTCAGCTGTAAGAGTGTAAAGAACGTTCTTTACCTGCTCTGTAACAACCTCGAAGTGACGGCCTGCCTCACGCTCCTCAAGCTTCTCACCGATGCAGAAGATAGGTGAAAGACCCTCAGCGAGAGCAAGCTTCACCTTCTCTACGAGAGTAGCGTCAGTCTCACCATAGTATTCTCTTCTCTCTGAGTGACCGAGGATCACATACTGGCAGCCTACGCCTGAAATCATGTTCACTGCGACCTCACCGGTGTATGCACCCTTTACATGGTCAGCGCAGTTCTGAGCTGAAAGACCTACAGCTGTGCCTTTTACGACCTCAGCTACAGGATAGAGGTGAGTGAATGGGGGAGCAATGATAAGCTTTACGTCAGCCGGAACTTCAGCAGCCTTTGCAACCACTGCCTTTGCGAGCTCTACGCCCTCGGCAACTGTAGTGTTCATCTTCCAGTTACCTGCTACGATGTGTTTTCTCATTTCTGTATTGTTTTTAAAAGTTAACCGATTTCTTTCATAGTGCCGTAAGGCACAAAAACGTGCAAAGATATAATTTTTTGCCGATTTTACCTTAATCAAGTCTCTTGATTGTTACACCTATCTTCGCAGATCTGCACCAGAGCCATATCATTCCGTCTCCGGATACTTTCTTGACCTTGAAATCAAGGCCCTTCATCGTCTTGTTGTTTGTCGGACCGGTCCATGAAAGGTCCGCCTCAATCTCATCTCCTTCAGAAACCGGCATCTGGCTGCATCTGATCACGAACCAGGCCGACAGATTGTCCGTCTGCGCCCTGAACTCATTCTTTGCGGCATTGAAGCCTGTCTGGCAGCTGGCAGGGTCATGGCTGAACTGCTCCACGCCTTTCCAAGTGAGCGATATGTCGTCACGGCTGGTAAGTATCTCTTCAATGTCATATCTGACACATCCCGTCATCAGGACAACAAGGGTCAGCAATAATGTCTGTTTCATCGTAACTTATTCAGAGATTGTTATTTCCTTCATCAGTATGTCGGTACTGCCGTCCTCCCATGTGATCAAGGCTTTCAAGATGCCTGATGACGGTATCGTGAAATATCCGTCCGAGGTCCTGCTGACGGGTTTCCCGTCGAATGTCCAAAAGACAGATACGGCTGAAGAGGTATTGTATGCCCTGAGAGGAATCCTGCTTCCTACCTTGAAAGTCCCGTCCTCTTCTCCTTCCGTTCCCATATATATATAAGGCCATTCAACGACAGGCTTCTTCCTCGTCATGAACGAGATTGTCACGGCCTCTCCTTCCGCCTCGCCTATGCAGAAACTTGCGGTCACCGAATATGTCTTTGCCGACTCCAGCCCGTCGAGTACAAGTGCATATCGGCCGGTTCCGTATGGCTTCAGTGACAGCGTGTCGGCTTCCGCTGCCGTCGTACGTCCCCATATCACCTTCGCTTCTCCATCGAAAGGCCTGCTGCTCTCGAAACTGACTACGGCTCCATCGCAGAAAGCGTCATGAACCATGTTCCTTACGTCGGGAGGCGTGCTTTCTTCGGAACTGCCCACCACGTTGAATATCACCACGTTGCCCACTTTCTTTATTCCTGTTAGGGATTGTTTGCCCTGCCCTCCGCTCCAATATGTCAGACCAGGCTTGCTGTCCGGACCTAAAGACGTCACATCTCCATAAGGGAAAAAGACTCCCTTCACATTGCCGGAAAGACCGGCATATTCATTTCTGTCTGCGAAACTGTCCTTGCGCGAGTCGGCCTCGATAAGGTCGGCGCACTGGTGCGAAGCATCGGCATTCACTTCGTTGGTGACATTCCATCTGCGGATCTGTCCTTTGGCACGGTCTATATGATAGACGAGCATCCCGCTTCCTCCTATATATGCGTCCCAGCCGCTCTCGATGCGGCATTCGAAGAGGAAATATTCGTCGTCGGTATCCGTATCCATCCTATAGAACTCATTGCTCTGGTGAACCGGGCTGAGGGAATACTGCCCGTCCTCTTCAATCGGTATGGCTTCTCCGAGCCCGAGGATTTCCCTTTCTATGGCATTGTAGTTAGGGGGAGTGTTTCCGTTGTTGTTTCCGTTACCGCTGTCCATGAGGCTTGTGCAGCCCCAGAGGCCTGCCGCCCATCCTCCGGCTTCGTCATAGTTGGTGTCATAGAAGTCCGGCAGTCCGAAGGTATGGCTGTATTCATGGCAGAAAGTACCTATGCCGCTGAGATATTCGTCATATCTGCCGTTCGCCGTGTATCTGCGGGAAATCTCAGAAGTGCAGGCGTAACGGTCGATCTTCTTTCCGTCGAGTTCCAAAGTGATGCCTGCGCCGCTATATACATACCATGCATGGGACCAGATGCATTCCTCCGGTGCTCCATCTGCTTCGTCGCTTCCGGCAAAGAACACAAATACATTGTCAACCATCCCGTCTCCGTCATCGTCATAAAGCGAAAAGTCGGTTTCTGCGTCTGCCAGATTGCAGGCGTCACGTATCATCTCTGCGGCAGCCTTGTCCGTGCCGTCCGAAGCGTTGCTTCCGTAATATGTCCTGTTGAAGGGCAGCGTGACGATATTGCTGACATCGAAGTCGAACTTCACCTTTCCCTCGAACTGTGCGTTGAAATATTCTATGGCACTTCCTGTGGCTCCGTTCAGATCGTAGCCTTCCTCAGTGAGAAGTCTGATGAAATCCTCCCTCGTATGCTTGAAACTGATGTCCTTATATTGGGCGAGGATGACAAGGCCGTGCTTGATGCGGGAATCCGATTTTGTCTGCATCGCTGCAAACCTTCTGAACCGTTCTGCATCGTCATCTGCGAAACGCGCTGTTTCAGTCCTTCTTGACCTGGCCCGTTCCGAAAGCATCCCGTATGGGACTGCCGTGCTCCTGTCCAGCACTTCGGACGGTGCTCCGCTCCCGACCCTGTGGCCGCTGCTGCGTCTGAGACCGTCGCTGTCATAGACGGCATAGTACCACCATCCGTCCTCTCCCTGGATGATGGCGTGCCCACCGGATGTCGTTCTTATCTTTGTGAATTCGTCGCCCTGAAGATATGATCCGAATGCACTGCCGTCCGGCTGAGTAAGCATCATCAGGCCCTTGCGGGCAGGAGCAGCTTCCATCTGAAAAACGGCTGCTGCTATCAGAAATGCTAAATATATCGTCCTATATTTCATTTTTAGGTTCAGGTTTTAAAAAATCGTCGCTATATTTGCAAACGAATTGCATATTTACACATTTTTTACGAGAAGGACAATTTTTTATGAGACGAATCTTGTTTTCGCTTTCCCTGATTGCGTTTTCTTCTTTCTGTGCGGACATCCGTGCTCAGGAAGATGTGGTCAGGATGATCAATGATTATGGTACGTTCGACAGATGGTCGGTGCGTGAGGTAAAGGAGTCCGGCCTCATCGGAGGAAATACCGAATATCTTTATGAATTCTTCGGTGACCGAGACACACTTGTTACAAATAAACAGCCTTTCAAGGCCCCGGAGGGCTATATATGGAGGACCAATAATGTGCTGGCCATAGTGGCCGGAGTCGTAAAGACCAACAATACCGTATATCCGGAAGAGCGTGGTGACGGCTTCTGTGCGAGGATAGAGACCCATATCGAGGAGGTCAAGGCACTGGGCATGGTCAATATGGATGTAGTGTGTCAGGGCGCTCTTATGATCGGTGAACTTCCTGAGCCGATAAAGGATACTAAATCCCCTATGGCGAAGGTCCTTTATGGAGTGCCTTTCGACGGATGTCCTCAGGCATTGAGGCTCGACTATAAGGCAGAGGTAGGCAATGAAGTCATCAGGGGCACGGGCTTTTCGAAGCTCAAGGCCATGGGCTTTCCTGACTATCCTGAAATAACCGTCATCCTTCAGAAGAGATGGGAAGATGAAGACGGACGTGTGCATGCCCTGAGGGTCGGTACCGGCATAGAGCGGATCATGGACGACAAACCAGAATGGGTGAACGGCCACGAGGTGACGATTCATTACGGAGACATCACTTCGGAGCCTTTCTATCAGGATTACATGGGACTCAAGACCGATGAGGAGACCGCCTATCATACTCTGAACGGCAAGGGTAAGAATGTTGTTGTGGAGGAGGACGGCTGGGCAGAGCCCGGAACAGAGCCAAACTATATGATGATACATTTCATCGCAAGCTGCGGCAAGGCCTTCTATGGCGGCGTCGGCAACACTTTATGGGTGGACAATGTGGAACTTGTGATGTAATTTGAACGTGATTTTTACTTTTTTGTAAAAATATTTGATTTTTTTTCACATTTGATGCAACGTTTCGGAATCACTTTGCATCTTTGTGTAAGGTTTAGGTTTTAGTACACGTTTAAGGGGCTGTAAGGCAGTGATGCTTTCAGCCCCTTGATTCATTTTCTTCGTGGATGATGCGATAGGACATTGGTATGCCAGGTGGTGCTGTCGATATGTGTATATATCTCCGTGGTCACCACACTTTCGTGACCGAGCATCTCCTGGACAAGACGGAGGTCGGCATCGTTCTCTATCAGATGTGTGGCGAACGAATGCCTGAAGGTATGAGGCGAAATCTCCTTTCTGACGCCGGCAAGCGTGGCGCAGGTCTTGATCATCTTGAACATCGATACTCTGCTGAGGGATCTTCCGAACCTGTTCAGAAACACAATGTCGTCCGCTGCCGGATCTGCCGGAAGAGGGCGGACTGCAAGATAGTTCTGCAGTGCTTCCGCCGCCATGTCCCCGAGGGGTACGATCCTTTCCTTATTGCCTTTCCCGACTATCCTTACAAAATTCTGGTCGAAATAAATCCCTGAAATCTTGAGCCCTACGGCCTCCGAAACACGCAGGCCACATCCGTAAAGAATCTCGAGGATGGCCTTGTCGCGGAGCCCCTGCCATGTGGATGTGTCAACTACGTCGATGATTCTTGAGACTTCTTCCACCGAGAGCACCTCCGGCAGATATTTCCCGAGTTTCGGAGAATCGATCCTGTCGCAGGGATTGTCTTTCAACAGACCTTCCATCACGAGCCAGTCGAAGAATGAACGCAGAGAGCTCAGAATGCGTGCCTGCGAGCGTTTAGACAGGCTTGGCCTGGCTTGCAGATATGTCAGTATGTCATCGGAACCGATGAGTTCCGGTCTGCATGGGCAGGCTTCGAGAAGTTTGGATACATCAGAACAGTACGATGCCACGGTGTTCCGTGACATCGACCGTTCTATCTTCAGATAGTTCTTGAAACTCTCTATGATATTCTCCATTTAGAGCGTAGCGTACTTGCGTCCGTACTCAAGCATCTGGTCGAGGAAACTGTCGTAATACTCTATCTTATAATCAACGACCTTTCCGCCCTTCTCCACCGGTACGATTGCAGGATTGATGAATCCGCCGTATGGCTTCAGGCCGAGTGAAGCGTAGCGCTCGAGCACCTCTTTGTGAAGTTCAGGGTCGATATTGACAGCATATTTCTCCACGAGGGCCTTTCCTGCCTCGAAGTCGCCTTCGGACTTGATTCTCTGCACCTCTTTGAGAAGCTCTCCGAAGAGTCCGCGGAGTGCCTCGTGGTCATTTACTACGAAATAGGTCTTGCCGTCGCGTACCTTCTTCTCGATCACATTGTCTGCCAGTCCCTTCTCGTAGCACCAGTCTGCAATGAGCTTGCGGTTCTGCATGTGGGCCTCGGTGTTCTTCTTGCCGAGCTCCACACGGTTGAACTGTGTGAAGATACCGTTGCGGATATAACTAGAATACTGTGCCTTGTATGCTTCAGTGTCAGGAAGGATTCCGAGCTCCACGAGCTTAGGGTCTGCCATGTAATACAGTCCGAAGAGGTCGGCGCGCGCTTCCTCGAGAGTAGAACTGTATTCGCCGAGAGCATTAGGGGATGTTTCAGGCAGAAGCTTGCCGGAACCGTGCCCGAGACACTCGTGAAGGTCTGTGTGGATGTCGTTTGTGAGGTTGCCGTATTTCTTTTCGAATGCTATTTCTTCCTCTGACCATCCGAACTCCGCGAGGGTGTTCTTAGGAGATTCCTGAGCAGCCATGTTATAGGCATTTGTGAGGTTTGCGATCGTCACGGACTTAGATCCGTGTTCGCGGCGTATCCAGTCAGCGTTCGGAAGATTGATTCCGATAGGGGCTGCAGGATAGCTGTCTCCGGAAAGTGCCGTCACGTTGATCACCTTTGCGGTCACTCCCTTGACCTCTTCCTTCTTGAAGCGCGGATCGACAGGAGAGTTGTCCTCGAACCACTGCGCGTTCTCGCTGATGAGTTCCGCCCTCTTCGATGCCTCCGCATCCTTGAAGTTCACAAGGCCTTCCCACGCTGCCTTGCGTCCGAGAGGGTCTGTGTAATCCTCGATGAATCCGTTCACGAAGTCAACTGTACCGAGGGTGTCGTTCACCCACACCACGTTGAGGTCATCCCATGTCTTGAGATCGCCTGTGTGGTAATATTCGATGAGGAGTCCGATATATTTCTTCTGAGTGTCGTTCTCGGCGACTGCCGCAGCCTTCTCCAGCTCGATGCATATCTTCTCGAGTGCCGGTCCGTAGAGACCTCCCACCTTGCATACCTCTTCATACAGTTTTCCGTCCGCACCCTTGATCACCTTGCTGTTGAGGCCGTATGAAATCGGGGTCTTGTCCTTCGGGTCCATCATTGCGGCATAGAATCTCTCGACTTCGTCCTTGGTCACGCCTTCATAGAAATTGACTGCGGACTCGGCCACTATGTCGCCGCTCTTGTCGGTTGACTTGCGCTGGGGCAGGATGGCCGGATCGAAGATCACAGGAAGGAGCCCGGCACATTTCTCTCCCTCGCCGACGGCCTCCATCAGGCTGCGGAAATATCCCTCCGTACACTGGGGGATGAACTTGTCCTCTGCATAGTGATGGTGTATTCCGTTGCTGAAGAAAAGCCTTTTGGCATATACCTCGAATGCCTTGAAGTCCTCTGTGGTGCGGTCGCCCCCGTAATTCTCGAGTATGTTCTCCACCACCTTTCTGATCGGGAGTCCGTATCGGCTGTTCTGCGCCCAATATATGTCGCGGCCGTATTTGGCTGCCTCGGAGAGATGATAAATATACTCCTTCTGCCTGAGAGTGAGCCCGTCCCATCCGGGTACCTGATACCTCATTATCTTGAGGTCTGCGAATTCGTCGATGAGGAACTTGAAGTCCCCCTTGTCGGCCGCCTTGTCCGAGCATGAAGCTAAGGCCGCGGCCATACCTGCGATTGTAATCATTCTGATTATGGATTTCATATTTCCTTATATTTATTAGAAACAGTTTCTTATTTCTTTGCCGGAGGGCAAAGATACTGAATTATTTCATATCTTTGCAGTTGTCAAGAAGTTGACATGGAAAGATTGAAGAGACATACGATTGTTGTTGCAGGACTCATGGCCCTGCTGCTTTCCTTTGCATCCTGCTCTCCGGACTGGAGAGGTGAGATGGAACCGGACTTCTCCACTCCTTCCCGCAATCCAGGTGACAGGCTTGCAAGTCCGGAATCGCGCAATGTGCTTATCCTGTATTCTGCGGGCTTCAATTCCCTTACATCATATCTGACGGAGGATATAGAGGATCTTAAGTCAGGATGGCTCCCGGGCAGGAGCAGAAATGACGACATAGTGCTCGTCTATTCACATTTTCCTGCAGTGTCAGGGCGTTATTCGGAGCCGAATCCTCCTGTCCTTGCCCGTCTTTACCGGGGAGCTGACGGAAATCTTGTGGCCGATACACTGGTGGTGTATGACGGATCTGTGATTTCGAGCAGTCCGGCACAGTTCAACTCAGTGCTTTCATATATAGAGGAATCTTTTCCTGCCGCAGGTTATGGAATGATCTTTTCTTCGCATGCAACAGGCTATCTTCCTGCCGGTTTCTATCAGAAACCTGATACCTATATATATAAAGGGAGTACGGACGAGCAGTACAGTCTCTTGAGTCACGGGGCTGTAGCGGCTCCTTATGTCGAACTTCCGCATGATCCGTCCATGCCGGCTGTCAAGAGCGTAGGGCAGGATCAGGTGGGGAGTTCCGGCAGCTATGTCTCCTACGAGATGGAACTTGCGGATTTTGCAGAGGCCATCCCTATGAAACTGGACTATCTCCTCTTTGACGCATGTCTCATGGGAGGAATCGAAGTCGCGTATGAACTTAAAGGCAAGGTCGGCAAGGTCGGTTTCTCTCAGGCGGAGGTCTTGGCGGAAGGATTCAATTACGCTCAGCTCACAGAACATCTTCTGCTGAACGCCGATCCTGATCCGCGCGGTGTATGCGAGGACTATTTCATGCAGTATGATGTGCAGGAGGGCGTATATAGGTCGGCCACCATATCCATGATAGACTGTGATGCCCTCGAGCCTCTCGCTGCTGTGTGCAATGAACTTTTCGAACGATATAGGGACGCCATCTCAGTTCTCAGCCCGGGACGTGTCCAGAGGTACTATCGTTCCGCCCACCATTGGTTCTATGACCTTGAGAGCATTCTTGTGGAGGCAGGGATCACCGATGCCGAACTGGAACGGCTTAATGCAGCCCTTGACCTGTGCGTATTATATAAAGGTCATACGCCGGGATTCATGAACTCTTTCGAAATCAATACTTTCTCGGGATTCAGCATGTATCTTCCTTCGCACGGCAAGCCGGAACTCGACAGATACTACCGCTCCCTCAAATGGAATGAGGCCACCGGCCTTGTCCGATAGAAGGGACTTCTGCGGCATGTCATCCGGAGCGAATCTGAGGATCATTCCTCTAAAACCTGGGGAAGCCGGAGGATCTTTTCAATAAAGTGTTTGACATTCAAATATTTTATCTATCTTTGCAGCCCCATAAAAAGCGTAGGGCTTTTTGGTGCAATGGGGTTTTCCCTTCAAAAGGAAAACTGAGTAACACATTTTAACAACAGAAGAACAATGAAGCACATTGAACTCAAAGGCCAGGTCCGTGAGGCCGGCAACAAGGCTGCCGTAAAGGCAATCCGCAGAGCAGGACAGGTTCCTTGCAACATCTATGGTCTCGGCATCGAGAATATCCTTTTCTCAGTTGACGCTCAGGATCTCAAGACCATCACTCACACTCCTAACTCATACATCATTGACCTCAAGCTCAGTGACGGAAGAAACGGTTATGCGGTCCTCCACGAGGTGCAGTATCGTGCGGTAGCTGACGAGGCTCTGCGCGTGGGTTTGCTCTTCGTTTCTGA
>CAYXMV010000068.1:0-11265 GCA_964466235.1 uncultured Muribaculaceae bacterium
ATCCTCCTCTGAAAACAGAAAAAATCTACTCGAAAATTCATCATAATATTTCAAACGATAAAATTTTAAACAGTTTCTAAGGTTTTATTCTATTATTCCCGCGCATTTGAGAAGCGCTATGAACGGGCTCTGCTGCCTTTTTATATAGGGCTTGACATTGCCGGTATTGATCTCTTCCCAGTCCTTTACCGTATTGTATGCCGCGATGAAGTCCTTGCCCGTGAGGTATTCGCCTTTGTCATACCTTTTCGTGCCTGGAGTGCCGCCTTTTATGAATATGCAGCTGCCTACGAATGTGGCGCTGAGCGTTATTCCCGTCACTGTGGTGATGCTTCTGTGTTCCACTACGTGGCGCACGACGGTCTCCCAAGCCTGAATGCCGTCAAAATGCCTGAATTCTTCCTTGATTTTCATCTCTTTGCGCAAGTTTTTCCGATGATTGAAACCTCAAATGTAAGAATAAGTTGTCAAATGCAAAAATATCCGTATGCTTCTTCTCAAGTGATGCGTAAAAAATAATCTGCATCATTTTACTAAACTGAAGCTACTTATTTTTAACGCATCACTAAATTGGTTTAAATCTTGCCTTTTTTATAATTGTTTTATATATTTACAGATTGTTTGCTTATAAAGCGTTATGGGTGCGTCAGAAATTTTGAAGATAGATATACAGTCGGAGATAGGCAGGCTTGATGCCGTGCTGCTGCATCGTCCCGGAGCCGAGGTGGAGAACATGACGCCTCGCAATGTCTCGAGGGCCCTTTACAGCGACATCCTCAACCTTTCTATCGCTCAGAAGGAATATGAGCAGCTGTACGGAGTGCTTTCGAAAGTCTCGAAGGTCTATGAAGTGTCCGGACTTCTCGTCAGAGTGCTTGACAGGGAAAAGCCACGCGAAGAGCTGGTCAGAAGGATATGCGTTGCGGAGGATGTAATTCCTTATTATGAGACTCTGATGCAGATGACTTCCCGTGAACTTGCGAGAGTGCTCATCGAAGGCCTTCCTGCAAGGATCGACACTCTGACGTCATATTTCCGCAACGAATATTACGCCATCTATCCGCTCTACAACTTCTATTTCACCAGGGATGCGGCGGTGACGGTGGGAGACAAGGCTCTCATCTGCCGTATGGCTAATAAGGTCAGAATGCGCGAATCCTTGATAATGAATGCAATATACCGCCATAGCGGAGCATTCGAGTGTGAGGTCGTGGATGCAAACGAGCAGAGGGACAGGACATCGCCAGTGATCATGGAAGGAGGTGACATCATAATAGCACGCGAGGATATACTCATAATTGGAAACGGCATCCGCACGACTTCGCAAGGAATAGACTTCATCGTTGACCGCATCAGCCGCAGCTATCCTCACGGACGCTATAATGTATTGGTGCAGCAGCTTCCTTCTGAGCCTGAGTCATTCATCCATCTCGATATGGCATTCACTCTTCTTGACAAAGATAAATGCATGGCTTTCAAGCCTCTTATAATGCAGACGGGCCAGTATCAGACTGTACATATCATTGTTGATGACGGTCGTGTTACGGGAATACGTCCTGTAGCGGGTCTTCTTCCTGCGCTCAAGGAACTCGGTATGGACCTCAAGCCTCTGACATGCGGAGGTGCAGACGATTGGGACCAGGAAAGGGAACAGTGGCACAGCGGAGCCAATTTCTTTGCCTTCGCTCCAGGAAAGGTGCTGACATACGCCCGTAATGTGCATACGCTTGAGGAACTGGATGCAAACGGATTCGAGATAATCTCAGCTGCGGATTTCGTAAGCGGCAGGAGAGATGACCTCATTACGGACCCGGCAAAGCTGTGTGCTGTGGCAATAAACGGGTCGGAACTTCCTCGTGGAGGCGGCGGTGCAAGGTGCATGACTATGCCTCTCTCAAGACAGAAAATCAATTGGTAACTATAAACAAATAACCTTATTATGGAAAGAACATTGGTAATTCTCAAGCCCGGCTGCCTCCAGAGAGGACTTGTCGGCGAAGTGATCTCAAGATTCGAGAAAAGGGGACTCAAGCTCGTTGCCATGAAGATGGTGCAGCTTGACGAGGAGATTCTGAAGGTACATTATGCGCATCTTCTCGACAGGCCTTTCTTCCCATGGCTCAGGGACGGCATGATGGCTGCTCCTGTGATCCTCTGCTGCTGGGAAGGATACAGTGCAGTTCAGGTGGTACGCGATATGGCAGGCGCGACAAAGGCAAGCAAGGCAGTTCCCGGAACCATCCGCGGCGACTACAGTCTCAGTGCCCAGGAGAATGTGGTACACACCTCAGACTCGGTAGAGAATGCGGAAATCGAGCTCAAGAGATTCTTCGTTGAATCTGACTACTGCGACTACAGGTCACCTCTCGATCCGTTCAAGTACGCTCCGGACGAAATGTAAACAAAAGCCCATCGGCACTGGCCGATGGGCTTTTAGCATTCCAACGAAGTCTAAAGCAATGAAGTAAGCTCCTTCATCCTCTTGCGCGGACTGACCCTCCGGTAAAGCACATCATATACCATGTCCGCAATAGGCATATATATGTTATGCTTTTCGTTTATGTGCCTGATGCAGTCGGCTGCAAAATACCCTTCTGCAATCATCGTCATCTCGTTGAGGGCGCTCTTGACGGTACATCCGTGTCCGATGAGCTGGCCGAGTCTGCGGTTGCGGCTGAATGATGAATACGAAGTCACGAGGAGGTCGCCGAGATATGCCGCATCCAATGTGTCCCTTTCGAAAGGATAGCTCTCCTGAATGAAGCGTGTGAGTTCCTTTGCGCTTGCCGCAGCCAGTACCGCCCTGAAATTGTCACCATATCCTAATCCGTTGGCAAGGCCTCCCGCAAGGGCATAGATGTTTTTGAGGATACCGGCGTACTCTATGCCGTAGATGTCTTCCGAATAACTGATTCTTACGCTGTCGGTGCCGAACATTTCTCCGATGAGGCGGGCGTTCTCTGTAGCCTTGCAGGCCACTGTAAGATATGAAAGCCTGTCGCGTGATACTTCTTCGGCATGAGATGGCCCGGAAATAACTCCGATATTGCTGTAAGGAAGTGAATATGTCCTGTTGAAATATTCTGTGATGGTGATGTAGTCATCTGGAATTATACCCTTTGTCGCCGACAATATGAACTTGTCGTCAAGAGGCTCTGTGAGAGCCTCAAGAAATTTCTTGAGATAGGCTGAAGGTGCGGCAATCAGAATGATCTCGCAGTTGCGTATCACCTCATTGATGTCTGATGTGGCATTTATGCAGCTCCTGTCAAACTCGATGTCACTCAGATATTTGGCATTCCGGCCTTCGGTCTGTATGCTTTCGAGAACCTCCTCATTTCTGATATGCCACCATATCTGTTTCCGGTTCCGCTCAAGCGTATGGACAAGAGCCGTAGCCCAGCTGCCATATCCTATTACACCGCATCTTGTATTATCCTTGATCCTGTATCCCATAGGTCGAAGTTTCCGATATTGTTTCCATGCCCTGCATGGCATGTAAATGGTTTGCGTTGACAAAAGTAATAAATTAGTATCAAAAATGAAAACGCTTGACATTCCGTCGGCAGAGTGCTCCTGAATTGTGTCATGGTTGGAGCCGTACTTCGGATAGAGAGGGACTATCTGAAGAATTTATCGACTTCCTTTACGGCTTCCGGAAGAGCGAACACAGCCACTCTGTCGTAGGCCTGTATATGAGTCTCTCCGACTGCAATCTGGGAGTCGTTGCCTCGGATCACGCCGCCGATGATCGCGTTGCGGGGAAAATTCATATCCTTGAGCGGAACCTTTGTGATCTTTGTGTCAGGAGCGACAATGTATTCGAGGACTTCTGCGTTCGTACCGCTCATATATTTTATGAAACGTACCTTGTTGCTGAGAGTGAACTTGAAGATTCTGCCGGCGGTGATAAGCTTCTTGTTTATCACTGCATCCACTCCCATGCTTTCTGCGAGACGTATATACTCGATGTTCTCAACTTCTGCTATGGTCCTCGTCACACCGAGGCTCTTTGCTGCAACACAGGCAAGAATATTCGTCTCTGAACTGTTGGTCACCGCCACGAATGCATCATAATCCCTTATGGACTCTTCGAGAAGCATGTCCGAATTGCGGCCGTCACCGTTCACTACTATCACGTTGGAAGGCAGCTTTTCCGACAGGTCGAGACATTTCTCCTTGTTCTTCTCGATGAGCTTCACCGAGTCGAGCTGCTTGGAGAGCTGCTTCGCCACCATTTCTCCGATTGGGCTTCCTCCGAGTATCATCACGCTGTTGACCTCAATGTTCCGCTTTCCAATGTATTTCATCAGCATTTCCATCCCGTCCCTTTTCGAGATGATGAACACGAGATCGTGATACCTGAATTTAGTGTCGGACTTAGGGATGATTGTCTCATTGTTGCGTGATATTGCAACTACTCTGAAGTTATGTCCCTCTTCTGCAGCTATTGTGCTGAATTCTACCATGTTAAGCCCTATGAGAGGAGATTCTTCCTCAAGCTTGAATACAGCAATCTGGAGCTTGCCCCTTGCGAAGTCCATCGAGTCTGTGGATGCCGTCCTCTTGAGCATGTCTATGATCTCTCCTGCAGCGATCTTCTCAGGATAGAAAAGAAGGTCGATGCCCATTTCGGTGAAGAGATACTTGTTTTCGTATGTCAGATATTCCTCGCTGTTGATTCGTGCGGTAGCCTTCTTGCTGCCGAGCTTCTTGGCAAGCATGGCGCTGACGATGTTGATGTCCTGCTGTTCAGAGGGGCTTACGGCTATGAAAAGGTCTGCATGAGCTACCCCGGCCTCGTTCAGCACATGTATAGAGGAAGGGTTCCCTTCCACTGTGACCACGTCCGTATTGGCCTTGAGGGCTTCGAGCCTTTCCTGATCCGAGTCGATGACGGTGATGTCGTTTGCCTCGTTGCTGAGCATCTTGGCAAGGTGAGAACCTACTTCTCCTGCGCCTGCAATGACTATCTTCATGACTATCCTATTTTATAGAAATCCTTTTCTCTGATGCTTCGTGATATTTCCTTGCCCTTGAGTGCCGAGGCAAGGATTATCCATTTCCTGTAAATGCCTTTGACGGAGATTCTGCCGTCAACGTCCTTCAGATATTCCCGGACCGCATTCCTGTCTGTACCCGTGCGTATTTCGAAGAATCCGTTGTGTGCCTTCCACACCGACTTGAAGCATTCCTTCTGTCCGGTGAACAGATAGACAGCAGCCGATAGCCAGTCCAATGCCATTCTTGCCGCAAGACGGTGCGATGCCTTCTTTATACCTTTTGAAACAGCTGTCTCAAGTCTTGCCCCATTTCCGTAATACCTCAGGGCAAAGGTCTTTGCCAGATTCTTCTCAAGCATGAGAAGATTGTTGCGGTAATTGAGGAACAGCTTGAATGGTGATGTTGCGGGAAGAGTACCGCCTCCGACATGATATACGACTGAATCCGGTACCACGGTCACTTTCCATCCCCTAAGCTGCATTCTCCAGCAGAGGTCGATTTCCTCCATGTGTGCGAAGAATCTCTCGTCAAGGCCTCCGAGGCTCCGATATGCGCTGCTCCTGACCAAGAGGCAGGCGCCAGTCGCCCAGAAAACGTCGGCAGGACTGTCATACTGTCCTTCGTCCTTCTCCACCTTCTTGAGGATCCTGCCCCTGCAGAAAGGATAGCCGAATCGGTCGATATATCCTCCTGCCGCTCCTGCGTATTCGAACATTTCCCTGTCCTGCCAGCTGTGCAGCTTAGGGGCGCATGCGCCGCAGTCAGGATGGCTGTCCATCCATTCCACGAGAGGCTTGAGCCAGCCTTCAGGAACTTCAATGTCTGAATTCATCAGAAGGAAATACTCCGGCTTTCCGTCTGCCATAAGACGCCTGAAGGCTTCGTTGTATCCGCCTGTAAATCCGAGATTGCTGTCGAAAATGAGCGTCCTGACCTCAGGGAATTCCTCTTTCATCAGCCGTTGTGACCCGTCCGTGGAGGCATTGTCGGCCACAATGACTTCCGCGCCCTCCGTCAGCTTCACCGAATGCAGAAGCCCCGGAAGGAAATCTCTGAGGAATCCTTCCGTGTTCCAGTTCAGTATCACGACGGCGGTCTTCATCTCCTTATATCAACGGCATCCGCAACCGCAGTCGTCGCTGCAGTTACCATCTTCACATCCGCAGTCATCACCATGACATCCGCCTCCGCAGTCGCCGCCATGGCATCCTCCGCATCCGCACGAGTGCACATACTCGCCGTGGAGTCCTTCGGCAAGTTCCTTCTCTGTGGCATCACGCACTGTGAGGACTTCGCCTGTGAAATGAAGGGTCTTGCCTGCCATCTGATGGTTGAGGTCCATCTTCACGCTGTCCTCGCTCACTTCGAGGACCACTCCAGGGATCACTCCGCCCATGCTGTTGAGCATAGGGATGGTGTTGCCGGGCACGAGGAGATCCTCGCGGATCTCACCGTTCACTTCGAAGGCAGACTTGGGAAGGTCGAGAATCCTTGATGGATCCACCTCGCCATATCCTTCTGCGGGAGTCAATGTGACATCAAATGTGGCACCAGGCTCCATACCTTCGATGTGTGCCTCAAGTTTTGGCAGAAGGCTGCCTGTTCCGTGAATATAATCGAGGGGTCTTTCCTTTGTAGTCTGATCGACGACCTTTCCGTCAACTTCGAGTTCGTAGCAGAATTCCACTACCTTGTTCTGTTCAATCTTCATATCTTTATTAAATTATATTAGAAACAGTTTCTTTTTTTCTATCATGCGGAGAACGAGACATCATCGAATGCCAGAGTTCCCACCTGCCAGCGCGCACTGCCGGGAGCATCATTGCCTACGGCGGTCAGGCTGTTCCAAAGTTCCATCATATTACCTGTGATCAGCATTTCGCGCACAGGATGAGTGATTCTGCCTCTGCTGAAGGCGAACCCCTCGATTCCGTACGAGAAGTCCCCGGTCACAGGATTGCAGTTGCCTCCGTTGAAACCCGTCACGAGGATTCCGTTGGATGCGCGCCTCAAAATATCTTTCAAAGATAAGTCTTTTTCTGCCAACGGCAATACATCACCCTTCAGATAAGGCATCACGCATGGACGGGAAATGTCCTCCACCGTCGCCTCTATCCCCATCTTATGCGACATATATGTGTTCACGAAATATTGTTTCACCACTCCGTTTTCGATGACAGGGGCATCCTTTGTCGCCACACCCTCGGTGTCGAACATCCTCGATCCGGCCTTTCCCGGCGTACGTGCCATATCCATTATGGTGAATCCTTCCGGGAAAACCTGTCTGCCCACGGTGCCTTCGAGGAAAGACATCTTCTGCTGGATGGACGATGCATTCAAGGCAGCGAAGACAGGGGAGAGCAGCCTTGTCGCTACCGTCGAGTCAACCACCATGCGGTATCTTCCGCCGCGACGTGGCTTAGGCCCTATCTGTCTTACCGCTCTCTCAAGAGCCTTCCTTCCGCAGTTTTCCACCACCATGCTGTCGGATTTGGGAGTCGCCTCCCACCAGTATCCGCTATATTTGTTGCCTACTGCATCTTCGACAGTCATTTCAGAGAAACAACTGTACGAACTTTCGGTATGTCGTCCTTCAAATCCCTGTGAATCAATTACATAATTATCGTCCATCGACTCAGTGTATTCACATTCTTCAGAAATGAGCCTGAAACCCTCATCGGACTTTGCGGAAATCGTCTCATATATGCTCAGCCGGCGGGCATTGTCTAAGCGTGATTCCGAGGTGTTGTCCTCAAAACAGCTGTCGTACAAGTCTAATTCAAGTCCTGTCACGGCGTCAGTGGCCGTCCGCTTCGCGTCCGGCAGCCTCCTGCACTCATCCTGTCCGAGCATCCTGACCATCTCCACAGCATTCCTTATGAACTCCTCGATCCCGGCCTTCTCCAGTCTGTTGGTGGAGAAAGTACCGTATCGTCCGTCAACATAAAGGTAAAGATAGACTGACCTGTCGGCAGAATGTGTCACCTTGTCCAGTTCTCCGTTGAGCATTGTGCAGGCGTCCATGGAGCCCTTGCTCAGCGACACTCTTGCCGCTGATGCTCCCTGCTGCATCGCATATCCGATGCAGTGCCGTGCTATATTTATTTCATTTGCATTTATCATTTCTTTCCCTATTCGCCTCCAACAGTAAGATTATTGACCAGCACGGTAGGCATTCCGCAGGAAACCGGCACACTCTGTTCCTTCCCGCAAGTCCATGTTCCGTCATCTATCTTGAAATCATTGCCTACAGCCACAATGTCAGCCAGAGCCTGCGGCCCGTTCCCGATGATGTTTATATCCTTCACCGGAGCCGTCAGACGCCCGCCTTCAATCAGGAATCCGCTCTTGACGAAGAACGTGAAGTCACCCTCTCCGATCTTCACCTGGCCGTTGGAGAATTCATCCACATAGATTCCGTGCGTCACGGAAGCGATTATGTCAGCAGGATCTGCATCCCCGCTTTCCATATAGGTGGCGCGCATCCGCGGAATCGGATTGTAGCGGAAGTTCTCGCGCCTGCCGTTGCCTGTCGATGGCACGCCGTACCATGCTGCGCTTATCCTGTCGTGAAGATACGACTCCAGCACTCCGTCCCTGACCATATAAGTCTTTTGCGCAGGAACTCCCTCGTCATCGTAATTTCCTGAACCTCTGTTGAATGCTACGGTTCCGTCATCCACGACATTCACTCCCTTTGGACACACCTGAGTTCCTAACCTGTCAGAGAATATCGACTGTCCCTTCCTGTTGAAGTCAGCCTCGAATGCATGTCCCATTGCCTCGTGGAGAAGGATTCCGGAAGCGCCCGCGCCCATTACCACGCTCATCTGGCCTCCCTTCGGCCTGCGCGCCTCAAATCTCCCGTCAATTCCTTTGACAACCTCCCCGGCAATTTCTGCAATCAATGCCTGGCCAATGAGCTCGGCTCCTGTCCTGTAGCTTCTTGACACAGTGGCATTTTCCGTCCGGCCGTTCTGCTGGAATACGGCAGTCGCCGTTACGCTTCCCATGGGACGTGTGTCGCAGGTCAGTTCTCCGAGCGAATTGTACATCATCACATCGCTCACCGAGTCCGACATCCGCGCAATCACCTTCACTATCCTTCCGTCCTTCTCGAAAATAGCCCTCTCGAGATCCTTCAGAAAGGGTAGAAAAGATGCAGCGCTGCAGTCACGCCAGTTCTTCTGCATCGGATAAAGGTCGAAAGCTTTGTCGTTCACGGCTGAGTATGTCCGGCTTCCTGAGGCGCCGAGAGCGATTGTCGAGGCTGCCTTGGCGGCCTTCAGCATATCCTCCATCTCAGTATTTTCGGAATATGCATAACCGGTCTTCTCGCCTTTCAGAACCCTGATTCCCACACCGAAATCAGTGTGGAAGCCGCCGGACGACACCACGCCGTCCTTCAGCAGGAGATTAAAGAATGTAGTGTGTTCGAAATACATGTCGCAGAAGTCACCTCCATGCGACAAAGCAGCCGCAGCGAGAGTCTGAAGCTGCGGTTCACTCACATTGAATATGTCGAGATAATGTTGTCTGTTGTCCATTTCCTATAAAGAAAGAATGTCGCCGTACTCTTCAGCGTACCTATGATTCTGCTGCGCTATCTTGCGTATCTTCTCGTATGTCTCTCTGTCCTTGATGTTTATGAGATCCAGTTTGGAGCCTTCCGCAATTACCCTGAACGGTATCTGCGAATTGTCTGCCAGAATCCATCTTTCACAGATAGGTGCATAGTCATGGAAAAAATAATCCAGGCCCACCTTGTATCTTCGTCTTATTGTCTCTTCCGGAATATTGTGGCCTCCGGCTTCCACTCTTGCTCGGACCCTTTCAATTGCCAATTCCGGAGAATTGAGCCAGAAATACAGAAGTGTCACAGTATATCCGGCAGCCTGAGCCATCTTGACCGTCTTGAGTACGGTCCTTGTGGCTAAAGTTGTCTCAATACCGAAGTCCAGCTGCTTTCTGAGAAGATACCGTATTTTCGCTATCATGTATCTTCCCGCCTGTATCGATGCCTTCTCCGGCTGGAACGGCGAAAGTCCTTTCGCAAATTCATCCGAATTCACGAATTCGCTGCATTCGAGCATCTCCGGCAGCATCGTATAGGAGGCGGTGGTCTTACCGGCTCCGTTACATCCTGATATTATATATAAACGTGGCATACTTGAAATCATTGCCGGTGTGTCACACCATAACCGAACAGTGCAAAATCCCCCTTGCACGGATCCTCAGGCCATATCTCGCGGAAGGCATCAGTAATTTCCTGAGCAGTCACTATGTCCTTCTGCCTTCTGCCTGTAAGACCGAGAGCCGTAGCCTGGTCATAGACATGTACATCCAACGGCAGAATCAGGTCCTTCTTGTCGCTCGAGCGCCATACCCCGAGATCCACCTTGCCGTCATCGCGAACAAGCCACCTCCGCATCATGCTGATCTTCTTGTTGGGAGCCTTCCTGTCCTCCTTCTGACCATAGATTCTGCACCGGAAATCCATGTCAGACAGCCCCTCAAGGCTATTCCTCTCGGAATAAAGCCCGCGCAGCCTCCCGCATATCCCCGCAAACTCACTCCACTTTATGGTCCTGTGCAGGCTGACATCCTCGTCGCGGTATTCTCCGTTCATCACATAGCCGTAAGGCTGCCAGTCCATCTCCTCGAACATCCTCTCGCAGTCCCTGACGATCATGGCCCTCCGCCCCCACGCAAGATGCGACGAGAGCAGGGCCGCAATCTCCACATCAGCCAGCGAAGCCTCCCCGGCCTCATACCTCCGTGCAAACCGTGCAGGAAAGATTATCGGATCCTCCTGAAAATATTTCGGGTCATTATACTCTTCCGCCCACCCGACCAGGGTCTCTTTCAATGACTTGTCCATATAACTTGCAAAGATAGTGAAATTTTGTCCCCAAAACATAATTGTCTTAGGATATAATCTGATATATATTCGGATTACTTTTAAGGGTTGAATGCTATTTAATACGCATGAGAGGCTGGAGATGTCCGAACGTCCGGCTCCGGCTATTGCTTTCTGCTCAGGCGCTGACTGGCGGGACCTGACACTTTATCGCTACTTGCCCATCGCAATTGCCATAAACAATAGAACATTTTGTCAATTTCACGATTCTTGCTATGTTTGTCAATGGATTAAAACAAAACGCATTATGGCAAAACCAATAGCACCAACTCCACCATTAACAGGACAGGCTGCAGTGGACTTCTTCGCTGAAATGGAACAGCAGAAGAAGGCAACTACGG
>CAYXMV010000069.1:0-11022 GCA_964466235.1 uncultured Muribaculaceae bacterium
GACCCTCTGGTCCCAAACCAGATGCGCTAGCCAACTGCGCCACACCCCGATTATTTTGTTTTGGGACTGCAAATATAGAGCGTTTTTTTTAAACCGCCAAATTTTTCTTCAATTTTATCAAATTTTCTTTTTTTCGATTTCACCCCGGCAACTTTTCGCCCCGAAAACGGCCGGGATATCCAGCAAAATGAACCTGAAAAGATTGTACAAACCGATAAAAATCAATAAATTTGTACGCTTTATGAGTAACGGAACGTACATAACGAGGATCACGTGCTGCCTTTTTTGCACTTTTGTGTTCAGTATCAACGCATTGGCACAGTCCAGCAGAGAAGCAGACACACAGAAGCAGGAAGAACTTCTGACCGGGATAGACCGCTGGTCATTCAAGACCAACGCGCTTGACTGGCTGCTGACGATTCCGAATGCAGGAGTGGAGTTTGACCTCTCGTCGTCTCCATACGGCAGAACGACCCTCGGAGTGTCGGGAAGATGCAACTGGAACACATGGCACAAATACAATCCTCCGACCGTATTCAACCTTTGGGATGTGAAGCCGGAGTTCAGGTACTATTGGAGGACGAGGCCGAAGGGACCGAGAAGCGGAAGGACAGCAATATCGGCGTGGGTGGAACGTGACCAGCCGAAGGACTGGAGGGCATACTGGTTAGGTTTCTATGCCAGCTACGGCGGATACGGAATGAAGTTCACGGATCTCGGATGGCAGGGAAAGCAGGCCGGTGCGGGATTCACATTCGGAATGGGCCTGCCGCTTTATGACTGGGGCCGGAAGGGCGCCATCGACCTTGAGATAGGAATGTCTGTGGGATGCATGTTCTCGGAATATGAGAATTTCTCCCACAACATAGACGGAGGATTCTACACCTATGTGGAAGGCAGCCATGTAGGATGGCATGTGCTCCCCTTCCCCGTGATGTCTGAGATAAGGGTCGCTTTCGCATACAGGACCAAGTCGATAAAGGGGAAGTACTCGAAGATAGACCAGGCGAAGATCCGGGCGCGTCAGGACCGTGAATATCAGAAGCAGCTCGAAAAGGAGGCCGAGGCGGAAGCAAAGGCGGCGGCTGAGAAGGCGAAGGCCGATGAAAAGGCGGCAAAGGAACGGGAGAAGGCCGAAAAGAGGAACAGATCAAAGAATGATACCGTAGAAATGACGGAAAATGAATGACGTCAGCAACATAACGAAGATAAAGGCGGTCATGAAAGTGTTCGCAGCGATTGCAGCTGTCATTGCGGCTGCAGGATGCTCGACGGTGGAATATACCGGAAGCAAGGACACTCCTACCGAGACCTTCGTACGCTACAGGCTCGACTGGGCGGGACAGACAACGGTCCCTTCCGAAATGACCATTGCCATGAGCCGAATAATCAATGCCGTCCATTTCTCATGCATGATGGACTCGCTCGGAACCATGACTTCGGTCCTCAGAGACTCGACACTTGTTCCATGCGACACACTCACGGGGCTCACCATGCCTAACGGAGAATATTACATCCTCGCCTTCAACCGGCACCCTGACATCAACATGCTCAGCGGCTATCAGGCATTCATCAGCGACAAGGCGGCGAGCATGAGGGACATGTATATCAGCGCCATGCGGTACTCCGACGCGGAAATATCCGGACTGCTCGGCGAAAGAACCGACTTCAATCCCACTCAGGGATACATCAGGGAAGTAAAGCCTACATGGATCGACGTCAGGAAGGCAAACATCCATCCCGACATAGACACGGTCGTGACAATGACCCCCGTGCCGCTCACGCAGAACATAAGGTTCAGCATCGCCGTGGAGACAGAGCCGGGAGTGGAGATAGAGAAGGTTACGGCAGAAATTTCCGGCGTACCGGAGACCGTCCAGCTCATGACCGGACATATCAGCGACACACTCACCCACAGGGTACCGTTCAGCATGGAACCGTCCGGAACGAGAGGGACGGCGCAGACATACGAAGGATCGGTATGCGTGCTGGGCCTCTTCCCATCGATGGATGCCACATTCAGCACCGGCCCGGGCATACTTCAGATTGCCGTCAAGGCAAAGGCAGCCGGACATGAAAGGACATTCCGCGCAGGCATCAACCTCAAGCAGTCCATCACCGAAGCGGGGACTGTGACCAAGGTATCTGAAACGGACAGGCTCTACAGGATCGGGGTGAGCGAGGCAGTGATAGACATAGACGCCAAGCTCAGGATAGAGCAGAATCAGATAGTCCTCGACGGAAACGGGCAGGGTGTTGAAGTATGGTTCGAAAAAGGAGACCTCGAATTTGAAATTTAGAAGATGACAGCTATCAGATACATAAGCGCAATCATGGCTCTCTGCCTCGCTGCAGGCTGCGTTGACAAATCCTACACCGGTATCATAAACGAGATGACGGCCGGGAATGAGGACCTTCCTGTCCACATAGTGGTCGGAGATCCGGGCGACATCGTAGAGGCCAAGGGCACCGGAGCGATGGAGGACGGCGATGCCGCCGTATGGGAGGGCAAGACCATCAACGTATTTGCCTTCAAGCGCAGCCTCGACTCCGATTACAGCACACTGAGTGCAAGCGGCCATGAGGACTGCCTCATCGACGGATCGTGTGACCGGGAGGGGCATCTCGGAGGTAAGGAGGCCGGAGTCAATCCGTCGGACTCCTATATCAGATGGACCGGAAACGAGGAAACGGTATATTACAAGCCGGGCAATCAGCCATACGACTTCTTCGCATATTATACCGACGGCCCTGTCGCGGACAGCAAGATCTCACGAAGCAAGGAGGATGTCAGGATAATGATTGACATCGACGGCTGCAGCGACATCATGAGCGCATACGCCTCCCTCACCGAAGACCAGCTCTCAAGGCCCGGATTCTCAGACATCGACAAGCTCGACCTCAACACCTATTCGTTCAGCGCATGGTCGGCAAAACGCAACATCCATCCGGTATTTTATTTCAACCACCACCTCACGAGATTCGATTTCGTGATAAAGGCCGGACGTGAAAGTGCCGAGACAATCATCATAGACTCTCTCGTGATAAAGGCGAAGGATAAGGCCATCTTCACTGTGGCACACAAGAACCCGAGCCGTCTCGGACTCGATTTCTCAGGCTCAGACTATGGAAGGATCCCGCTTTCGGAGGCAGACGGCACTCCGCTCAGAAAAGATTTCTGGAAGCCGGAATTCACTCAGGAAGGAGTGGAGATGAAGCCTCTCGGAGGAAGCCTTATGGTGGCTCCGGACATAAAGTACGATGCATATCTCTACCTCAAGGAGCACATGGAGAACGGTGAGATCAAGACACACGAGAATCACATGAACATAACATGCAGCGAAGGCCGTTTCGACGCCGGAAGCCAATATCTCGTAAAAGCGACGATATTCGGTCTGACGAGCGTCGATATTACAGTCAACCTCGCCGAATGGGAAGAAGGGGGAAGCATAGACATCGGCAGTGACAAATTTGAATACGAATAGCCCTCATATCCAGTACGAGATTAAGAATCCGAAAACAAGAGAAACAAACTATCAACAATATTTATTAACCTTAAAAAAAATCAAGACAATGAAAAAGTTATTTTTCCTTGCGACAGTGGCTCTCGGAATGACAGCCGCTTGCCAGAAGCCTGACGTCAAGGTCGAAGAACCTGAAATTGACGACAATGCTCCTGTAGAAGTAAAGTTTGGAGTCAATGCTCCTACTCTCACAGTCACCAAGACTAAGGCTGCTGTGGATGACTGGAACAGCCAGACTGTTTATGTTTACGGTTTCACCAATACTGTTACAGACCTTAATACAGATAAGATTCTTATAGATGGGAAGCCAGCTACTGTTGGAGCAGATGTACAAGACACCAATGATGGTTACCCAGATAATTCTTCCCTTACATTTACAACGGGGGATGATCAAATCGATAAGTATTACTATGAGGTAGAAGGCATCTATAACTTCTATGCTTATTATACCGGTAAAACAGAAAAAGATGAGAACGGGAACGAAGTCGCAATCCCGGAAACTGTAACAAAAAATGGAACAACCCTCACAGCCACTGTAACAATTGATGGTTCACAGGATGTCATGCTCGCTACGACAACTCCAGCAAACGACATTGCAAAGGCAAGAGAGAAATATCCTGACGTAGTTATCAACGAGAATAAAGTATATAGCGCTTATGCTGCACGTCGTGGCGTAAACCCTACACTTGACTTCCAGCATATGCTTTCACGTTTTACGTTCAAAGTTGTTAAGGGTTATACTCCTTCTGACGACGAAAATACAGCCACTGTAAACGTAACTGGTATCAAAATAGAAACATATAACGAGGGTACACTTGACATTACAAATCAGAAATTTGATGCTATAAAAGATAATGATAAAGTATGGCTTTCATCTGAGATTACTAACGGCGAATATACGCCTACAGAAACAGCTGCGGTGGCTGGAACAGATCTAATGGTTTTCCCTGGAGAAACAAGTATGAACCTGAAAGTCTCATTAGCGCCTCAGGACATGACCACCGATCCGAATCTTGGTAATATCGATACTGATCTGATGACAATGAATGTACCATTGGATGCTGCAAAAATCAAAGGTAGCACCGGGGCGACATTTCTGGCAGGTGAGAGATACACCGTAACCATCACTGTCTATAGTCTTGAGGAAGTCCAGGTTTCAGCAAACCTTACAGAATGGGTTGATGCAGGAGATTATACTTACGATCCTGACGACGATTGGGACAATGAGATAACACCGACTCCTACTATCAAAGAGACAAAAGCAACCTATACAGGTACAGATGGTCAAACTGCAGGAACTGATGTTACACTTTATAGCAATAAAGACATTGCAGATAATGTAAATGTATATACCAATAAGGCACTCACAAAAAAAGCAGAGAACGGACATTATTCTACTGACACCCACACATTCCAGGTTCAAGATGGCGTTGTAACCTCTTATACCGAGAAGACTACCAATGCCTAAATTTGTCCTGAAACATTAAAACGAACAAAACTTCATTTATGAAGAAAGCCTATCTATTGATTATTGCCGCAGCTTCGGTCTTGCTCAGCTGCTCCAAGGTCGGCCCGGAACATTCAGACCCCAATGCCTGGATGTATGACGAGTCGTTGCCTGTGCCGGTCATGCTCGGCACACCGGGAGCAGAAGTCTTGACCAAAGTCGGAATCGGAAACAATGATCTCCCTACAGATGCTTTAGGACTCTACGCCTTAGACATAAGTGCCGGGTCCGAGGCATGGGCGACCGGCTCCGAAAGCGTACTGCTTGCAAATGAATCGGTAACAATCGACGGAAAGGATGTCAAATTTAAAAGCACAAAGTATTATCCTATGGTAAGCAACCATGATTTTACATTCTATAGTTGCTATCCATATAAGGTCGCAAGTCTGACAAACGGACAATACATCGCCACTTACGATCTTACGCATAAGGGAATAGATATACTTTGGGCTGAAGCAGCAGCAGATCCATATACTTACACGAAAGATGATGGCAGCAATGCCACGGTAAATGGATTTAATGCAGCATATATCAGGAAAGTCAATGAAAGTGACAATCCGTCTTATCTTCCGAATCTGAAGTATCAGCACATGTTGACTGCACTCACATTCGGACTGAAAGTGAATGCATCCGACGCCGAGAAGGTAAAAGACTTTAAGGTAAAGATCACTGGACTTCAGATCACTGCCTGCAAAACAGTTCAGCTTGTCATCGCTGACAAGAATACCCCTGACAATGCCGGCACTTTGATTAAAGGAAGTGATACCCGAGTATTTCTCCTGACAGACGCAACATCCAATACGAATACATTCAGTATAGACATTACTAATGAGGATAACAAACAGGATGATGATGGGCCTTATTACACTTATTTTGGCAGTGAGAACACCGGATTTCTGCTTGCACCTGATCCTTCCGACGGTTTTGAAGGAATACTGACGATGACCACCACCGATGCAAACGAGGTCACAACGACTCATCGCCTTCCTTTGAAATTCAACGCCGGC
The DNA here is from genome assembly GCA_964466235.1 of uncultured Muribaculaceae bacterium. Taxonomy (GTDB): domain Bacteria; phylum Bacteroidota; class Bacteroidia; order Bacteroidales; family UBA932; genus Cryptobacteroides. Next base: position 6,039 of record CAYXMV010000069.1, read on the forward strand.
TTTGAGGCAGGAAAGCAGTATCATTTCACAATCCTCATAAAGGCTCCGGAGGAAATCACGGCTTCTGCTGAGATGACTGAATGGGGCGACCAGGAAGAAGGTACAGTGGAATACCCTGATAATGACACCTATAACGATTGATTAACGCATATTTCGAGGGACCGGCCGGGAGAGGCTCGGCCGGGGCCCTTTTTTTAACATGACAGAAAGGGGACACATATATACTAAGGTTATCGGTCTTGCTGCGGCACTTGTGCTTTTGCTGTGCTGCGGGGAGGTCCGTGCACAGCATCTTGCCATAAAGAGCAATGTGCTGATGGATGCTGCTCTCGTGCCTAATCTGGGATTGGAGGTGGTGACTGGAGAGCATTCGAGTGTGGATGTGTCCGTATTCGGCAGCTATAAGCCCTATGGGCTGCACTGCACGATGATCGGCCTGCAGCCGGAATATCGCTTCTGGTTCAACGGCCGTCCGATGATACGTGAGTATGTGGGTGTGGGGGCACTGCTGACCACATACGACATCGGTCTCGGGAAACAGGTCTATAACGGCGATGCGGCCGGGATAGGCGTCACGGGAGGCTATGCCTTTACCGTGGGGAAAAGATGGAATCTTGAGCTGTCCGGAGGATTCGGGGCACTGATATTCCATCAGAAACAGTATCATGCCGACGACAATTATGACGATTATTTCGTGGATGAGGCCGTACAGGCCAATGCATGGGGATACAAGCTCTTCCCTATCAAGCTCGGCGTGACATTCTCTTATATAATAAAGTAGTGAGTGTATAATGAAAAGGCATCTTGCATATATAGTTACGGTTGTCGCCTTCCTTCTGGCCGGAGGTGCAGCCCTGCACGCCCAGGACATCATAGTTGTGGGCGGAAAGGTGCTCAACAAGAACAACGGCAAGCCTCTTGAGGAGGTCGTGACCGTGTATTCATATAATACTGTGGCGGAGGCTGAGGACGGATACAAGTCTCTGATGGATGCAATCCATCTCGGGACGGTGTTCACTGCCGGAGTGGTCAGGGAGACTTTCACGGACAACAGCGGATACTATGAGATTCCTGTCCCTGAGACGGGAGCCCTGCTGTTCTATTATCCTCTGAGCGACCCTGTAATGGAGAAGGTTAACCGGAGGAAGGAAATCAATGTGAACTTCGATGTGAACGTGACTATCGAGGCCACCACCATCACTGCGACGAGAACAAGCGTGGAGCCGGACATAGAGGACACTTCCATCGAGGGAAACGACCTCAAGTGCAAGCTTACATTCAATCTGCCTGCGCACATGGGAAAGACCAATGCGAGGCTTATAATCCAGCCGTATGTCCTTGCGGCCAATCAGAAGGACACTATAGAGTTCCGCCGCCCGCTGGTGTTTGACGGGGAGGAATACCACCTTACGCAGGCGCGCAGGATGGGATGGGACTATGATCCGCTCTTCAAGTACGTTCAGGACACCGTGCTGACGGACAGGGAGATGCAGATTCCATGGGAAGACAACATACACCTTGACGACCCTTCCAAGGTCTGCTCGGTCCACTATATGATGGCGTTGGAGGACTACACCAATGTCTATTACAATTACGAGAAACTCATCATCTCCACTGACAGGATCAGGCGCCCGCTGAAATTCTTAGAGTATTCCGTGGAGCATGTGGAGCTTGATCCGTATGAATATCAGGAAAAGGCACAGCGCGAACGCAGGAACGCTTCGATGGACATGTCGCTTGCCTTCCTTGTGGGTAAGGCGGAGATAGACCCGTCGGATTCCACGAGCACTGCCGACATGGAGAGGCTCAAGCAGCAGATATATGAGATTGTCCATGGCGAGGGCTCGACTCTCAACGAGTTCTCCATTTCCGGCCTCGCATCGCCTGACGGCCCGTACGCCAAGAATCAGGTCCTGGCTCAGGAACGTATGCAGAGCGTGCTCCGGGAGGTGGAGAAGATGGTTCCGGCGGAGAAGTGGAAGAGGGTCTATAAGCCGAAGCCTAAGGCCCGCGTGGCGACATGGACTGAGGTTGCCGACCTTCTTGAGAAGGACGGATACACTAAGGAGGCTGTGGAGATCCGCGCCGTGGCGGCAAGATTCCCGGGCAAGCCGGACAAGCAGTGGGAAAAAATCATCAAGCTTGATTATTACAGACCGCTTGTGGTCAGCTATCTGCCTAAGCTGCGCTCCGTCACATGCTCCTATGCTTCGGAAGTCTATCGTCCTCTGACTCCCGAGGAGATTCTCGACAAATACAGGAATGACACTCTATACAGCTCCGGAAAGAAGCCTATGCTTCTCTATGAGTACTGGAACCTGTTCCAGATGATTGAGGACGAGGAGGAACTGGAGACACTCTACAAGAGGGCTTATGAGGAGTCCAAGCTGTCGCTTAAGAAGCCGTGGATACTTGCGGCAAACAATCTGGCAGTATCGTATCTCAAGAGAGGGCACATCGACACGACGGTACTCGCCCCTTTCATCGACATAACCGTACACGGATCGGATGTGCTGCGTACTTTCAATGACGGAATCCGCCAGACCTCTGAGCTGATCAATCCTGCCGAACTGGTCGTGAACCAGCTGATCATGTATCTGCGTGACAATAATTTCCGCAGTGCAAGCATCATGGCAAAGCTGCTGCCGGACACGGAGGAGTACAAGATGGTCAAGGCTTTCACTATGTGCCTCGGAGGATATTACAAGACCCGCAGGGATGCTTCGCAGGAGGACAAACTGAAGGCCAATGAAGTGTTTGAATCAGTGAGGGAGTCGTCTCCTGTCAACAAGGTGGTGATGAATCTCGCCGTGAAGAACAGAGGTAACGACGAGGCGGCAAGGAAGGCTGTCGAGGAACTTGACCCCAATGATCCGCTGACCCTCTACTTCAAGACGGTTCTGATCAGCCGGAAGGCCGACATTCTGGATTTTACGGACGAGATGGAGGCCATAGCCCTGCTTAAGAGCTGTTTCTTCAAGGACGAGAAATACGTCGCTATCGCTGCAGGTGACAGCGACATCAACAAATATGTGTTCGAGTTTGCGCTCGAGGAATATAAATTAGAAAAGGAATCAATGGGAGGATCTCTTTAGAATGCTTCACAAGACCATCATATTAATTTCTATGCTTCTGCTCGGAGGAACTATGGCCTTCGGACAGGAGAATTCCGTCGCAGGACAGTCGGGAGCAGCTTCCGGACAGGCCCGGCAGGACAGTATTGCGGCACCTGAAGGGCCGGGATTCAATGCGATGAACTACAGCATGCAGAAACGAAACAGGCCTCAGGGCCAGCCTTTCGTATCGGAGAGGTTCAGCGACAATTCATATCTGTCGCTCGGCGTCGGAGCAAAGACACTTTATCCGCGTGCCGGCTACCATTACAGCCTCGGACAGTCTGCCACTCTCGGATACGGAAAATGGATCAATGCATACAACGCGCTGAAACTCACCGTGACTGGAAGCACATTCACCCGCAAGGAAAACAACGGCAGATTCCTTACAGGAGAGGCCTATATCTCGCACATGTTCAATTTCATAGGCTATCTGAGCGGCCATAATCCGAAGCGTCCTTTCGAGATTTCTACCGTGGAGGGACTGGGATACAATCTTTCATATTATGGAGAGCAGATCACTCATGCGTTCGGGGCGCATATCGGTCTCAATTTCGAGTTTGCCTTTTCGGAGCATGCAGACCTGTATATCGAGCCTCTCGCGACATTCTATACCGATGCCGTGGATCATTCGGGGGATCTCAACTGGCATAAATACGACCTCGGATTCAGTGCGTCTGTGGGAATCAACTTCAAGTTCGACAGCGGACGCAGGGTGAGGATACTCATGGAGAAGGATGAGGCTGCAAAGGCCGGAAGAAAGCGTTCGAGCGGCTTGTTCGTGACCCTGATGACGGGAGGACAGTTCCAGAATTCATCAATCGTACATGAGAATGTCGGTCTGCTCGAATCTGTCGGACAGCATACGGGTCTGTCCGTGGGACGCTGGTTCAACAGGATGTTTGCGTTGCGTGGCACAGCCTTCTTCTCAAATGACAAATGGAATATCCATGATGAAATCCTTTATCCGGCACGCTATATGGGTATGAGGGCCGAGGCGATGGTGGATCTGATAGGAATATTCAGCCGGAATGAGAACCGGTGGTTCTCTCTGCCTGTCATTGCCGGTCCCGAGGTGGGTTTCATGAACAAGGCCGACTATCAGGACAATAATCTCAACAGATACTATATAGGAATCACGGCCGGTTTCCAGACTCGTTTCCTCATAGCAAAGCACCTCGATATGTTCCTGGAGCCGAAATTCTCTATGGTGCCGTATTCAATAGCTTCGGACACCTATATCGACAACACAAAAAAAACCACCGACTATTTCGATGGCATAGTAAGTCTTTCTTTCGGATTAGGATATAAATTCTGATAAAAAATGAGACCGCTCCTGATGGAACGGCCTCTCTTGCTTCTTGGAATCCTTTGCTGACGCTCAGGATTAAAGATTAGGATTGATTTCCTTCCACTCTGCCACTGGCGGGATGATGCCGAGTGAGATGATCTCGTCACGCATGACCTGGAGGTGTGCGTAAGATGCATCGAGAGCTGCGATTTCCTCTGGTGTGCCGGTTACCTCTCCGAAATGAACGCCTGTTGCGTCGATTGTCGTAGGCATGGCCATGAGAACATTCTGATACTTCTCAGTGTTCACATAGCATCCTGCAGGCCAATGGAACTCAGGACCGCCCATAGCTGCCTGAATCATGAGTACTGACTGATATGCAGGGCTCTGGAATGATGAACGGCCACGGAGCTTGATGATGTTCGAACCACCCTGGATTGTAGCATGCTTGATTTCAGCCCATCTGTCCTCAGGGATGTTGAACTCTGCGAGAGGCTTGCCGTCAACAGTGATCTTTGATGCGAATACCGCCATTGCCTCACCGTGTCCACCGTATGTACGGGCGTTCTCTACCTTGTAC
>CAYXMV010000070.1:0-10993 GCA_964466235.1 uncultured Muribaculaceae bacterium
GCCATCGCTGCCTGATACTTCTGCTGCTCATAATACATTATGGCCCTGTTGAAATAGGCGAAGGTATTGGTAGTGTCAAGTTCGATGGCCTTGTCCATATCGGCTATGGCTGCATCATAATTCTTCTGTTCCGCATATAGACGTCCGCGACGCACATAGCCTTCTGGGTCGAAACGGTCAAGCTTTATGGCCTTGTTGTAGTCGTTCACAGCCTTGAGGGTATCGCCGAGGAAAAGGTGGCTGGCGCCTCTGTTCAGATAGGCGGAAGGGTCACGAGGTTCCTTCCTTATATATCGGTCGAAATCCTTCACTGCCTTCTCGAACTGACGAGCGAGGAAATATGTCACGCCTCGGCTGAAATAGAGGCCCATGTTTCCGGGACGAAGGTCGATGGCATGCTGAAGGTCGGCTAAGGCCGCTTCATAGTCGCCGAAACGGCTGCTGGTGATGCCTCTGTAATGATAACCGTTGGTGAAAACGGGATTGATCTGCACGGAACGGTCGAAATCGTTCTTTGCACCACGTACGTCACCGAGATTATATTTCGCTATGCCGCGGAAGAAATAGTTCCAGTAATCGGCAGTATCCAGACGTGCCAGGACATTGAAGTTCTCGATAGCCTGAGCGTACTTTCCCTCGGACAGGGCCTGACGGCCGCGCATGAAAAAGACATCCTTGTCGTACTGGGCATAAAGCCCCTGCACCCCCGCCGCAAGAAGCAGGAAGGAAACGGTCAGCAGTTTCATGACTTTATGCATATTTATTTCCGGTTATTGGTAATTTTCACTAATTTTGGCGTCCGAATTTCGAAGCCAAACCACAAATATACACATTTATTGCGCCCATGCAGATAAAAAAAGTAAAAAAATCAGTGAAAACAGCCGTACTCTCAGTCATGGCAGTCCTGATGTGCACGAGCGCATATTCACAGAACGCATGGCTTGCAGAACATTCGGCAGCCAGAAATCTTGTCTGGGAAAAGAAACTTGAAAATCAGGTCACATTCCTTGCAGACACGATATGTCAGGGACGAGGAACCGGATCAAGGGCAATAAAGGAAGCCGCCTTCTGGATTGAAAGGGAGTTCAGGAAGACCGGCCTCATGATGATCGACAGCACATACACAAAACATTTCTTTGCCGGCCATGGACACATAGGGCACAACATAATCGGCATGCTTCCCGGCTCGATAAAGAACCCTGCGGACAGATATGTCATCGTCGGAGCGCATTACGACCATCTCGGCATGCTTGACGGCAAGATATATCCGGGAGCTGACGCCAATGCCTCAGGAGTCACGGCCATGCTCAATCTCGCCAGGATGTTCTCAGCCATCAAGACTTTAGGAAAGACCTACGGTTCGAGCATAATATTCGTAGCCTTCGACGGAAAGGAACTGAGCATGTCCGGTTCCCGCGACCTATGGCGCAGGATAAAGGAAGGAGAAATGCATGACCCCGTTACAGGAATGGCCATCACGCCGGACAAGATAAGCCTGATGGTCAACATCGACCAGGTAGGAAGCACTCTGTCCCCCCTTCACAGGAACAGGCCGGACTACCTCATCATGCTGGGTACACACTCGCTCAAGCCGGTCAACCGTGAGCTTCTCGAATTCTGCAACCGGAGCTACGACCTCAATCTCGACATCTCCCTTGACTATTACGGGAGCAGGAACTTCACCGAGATATTCTATACTCTCTCGGACCAGAAGGTCTTTGTAGAGAACAGGATTCCTGCCGTACTCTTCACATCCGGCATCACAATGAACACCAACAAGACATGGGATACCGTCGAAAACCTCGACATGGGCATATTGAAAAAAAGGATATATCTGATGTATCATTGGATAGATCATATGCTTTAAAGTCCCTTAATTCCGATATTATGCTTATATTTGCAGGATAATGACTGACAAATGAAAGCATTCTGGAAAGTACTCAAGCGCTTTGCCGCACCATATAAGAAATATCTTGCAGGATCCGTGATCCTCAATCTTCTGTCGGCGATATTCAACATATTCTCGTTTTCGCTACTCATCCCCATACTGAATATACTCTTCGAGATGGACACCAAGGTGTATGAGTTCATGCCCTGGGAAGGAATGCCGACAAAGGAGCAGCTGATGAACAACCTCTATTACGGAGTAGGCAGGCTCATAGACCTGTGGGGCGGCTCCACCACCCTTCTGATCCTCGGCTGCGTGTTCGGACTGATGACGCTCCTCAAGACATCATGCTATTTCGCTTCTTCAGCAGTCATGGTCCCTCTCCGCACCGGCATCGTACGTGACATCAGGACACAGGTCTATAACAAGCTCCTGAGCCTCCCGATGGGCTTCTTCAACAGACAGAAGAAGGGCGACATAATAGCGAGGATGAGCGGCGACGTCAACGAGGTCGAATACTCTATCGTCAGCTCTCTCGACATGCTGATCAAGAACCCTATCCTTATAATCTGCTACTTCGCCGCGCTTATATATTTCAGCTGGGAACTGACTCTATTCACCGTTACCGTAGTGCCTCTGATGGCGTGGGGAATGAGTGCGATAGGAAAGAAGCTGAAGAGGCAATCCCTTGAAGCTCAGGCAAAATGGAGCGAGACCATGTCACAGCTTGAAGAGACTCTCGGAGGGCTCCGCATAATCAAGGCATTCATTGCCGAAGACAAGATGAAGCACAGGTTCTGCCAGACCGCGGACGAATACCGCAAGGCTTCGGCAAGGGTGGCAATCAGACAGGCTTCAGCCCATCCTGTAAGCGAATTCCTCGGCTCGGTGATGATAATGATTGTACTCTGGTTCGGAGGCACACTGATCCTCCGCGACAACGCCACCATCGATGCTCCGACCTTCATATATTATATGGTCATACTGTACAGTGTCCTCGGGCCGCTCAAGGAATTCTCAAAGGCAAGCTACAACATCCCTAAGGGACTGGCATCCATCGAGCGTATAGATGTAATAATGAATGCCGTGAACGACATACGGGAGCTTCCTGAAGCCTCCGATCCGAAGGGATTCGAAGGAGAGATAGAATTCAGGAACGTATGCTTCAGCTATGAGGAAGGACGCGAAGTCCTTCACGGGATAGATCTCACCATCCCCAAGGGAAGGACAATAGCCCTTGTAGGCCAGTCAGGTTCAGGAAAATCCACTTTGGCTGACCTCATACCCCGTTATTATGATGCCTCGTCAGGAAGCATCACTTTAGACGGGAAGGACATACGCGGGCTCAGGATAAAGGGGCTCAGAAGCCTGATAGGCAATGTGAATCAGGAAGCCATCCTTTTCAACGACACCATATTCAACAATATAGCCTTCGGAGTCGAGGATGCCACGATGGAAGAAGTGGTTGCGGCAGCGAAGATAGCCAATGCCCATGACTTCATAATGGAGAAGGAAGAGGGCTACCATACCAACATCGGCGACCGTGGAGGCAAGCTCTCCGGCGGTCAGAGACAGAGGATCAGCATAGCACGCGCCATACTGAAGAATCCAGCCATCCTCATTCTGGACGAGGCCACATCGGCCCTTGACACAGAATCCGAGAAGATCGTGCAGGAAGCCCTCGACAGGCTGACATCGTCAAGGACTACAATCGTCATCGCGCACAGGCTCTCGACAATCAAGAATGCGGATGAGATCTGCGTCCTCCATGAAGGAAGGATAGTCGAGCGGGGCAGACATGAAGAGCTGATCGCCCTCGACGGATATTACAGGAAACTTCACGACATGCAGGCCCTCTGACCATGAGAAAGAAGATAACCGCTTATATGCTGCTATGCATCTATCTTGCAGCAATCATATATCTGTGCTTCATGAAGCCGGATGATCTCCCTGAGGTTCCGATGACGTTTTTCGGCCTGCCTCTGGACAAGGTCGTTCATTTCTGCATGTTCGCTCCCTTTCCCATACTCTCGTTCACTGCATTCTACCCTAAGGAGGCGACAACGTGGAGACAATTCATGCTTCTTGCCGTGCTTGTGGCTTTCGGAGCTGGAATGGCATACGGGACAGAACAGCTTCAGGGAATGACAGACTACAGATCATACGAGATGGCCGACTTCTATGCCGACCTGACCGGACTTGCCTGCGGTACGGCGGCAGTTATCGCATTCATATTATTCAGGAAGAAATGAGAAGATTGACAATAATATTTATTCTGGTATCAGCCGGACTTGCGGCTTCAGCCCAAAGCAGGATAGTCGAGGACTTCAAGCCAGTCTGCGCCTCCCTCGACACACTTCTGAGAGAGAGGACAGAGGTGGGACATGTGGGTCCACTCTCTCTCAAGGCCGTAATGAGGCGAGGCAACACCTTGGATTTCTATTTCACCCAGACCCTCGGAGACTATCCGTGGTACAAGGGTGATCCCCAATGGTTCAAGAACACCATCAAGTCACTTTTCCCCGAAGGATATGAGAAGCACAGGCTCGGCGAAGTATATTGCAACAGGGTATCGCTCGAGAGGTTCGTGACTCCGCGCCTGAGTAACGACGGAAGCCCGTCCGACACACGCAACCGGGTGAAAGAGCCGTCTGACAAAAGAGGAATGGTCCACGAACTCGGCAGCGACAGATATGACAAAGGATTGAGTGGCAGACATATAGCACTATGGCAGAGTCACGGACGATATTTCGAGCAGAAACTTGACAGATGGGAGTGGCAGAGAGCGACCCTTTTCCAGACAGTAGAAGATATGTTCACGCAGAGTTTCGTACTCCCCTACCTCGCCCCGATGCTGGAAAATGCCGGTGCATATCTGCTGATGCCCCGCGAAAGGGATATTCAGAGAAACGAAGTGATAGTCGATAACGACAGAAGCTGGATTACAGAAGGCCCTGTGGATCTCGGAGGCGGTATGAGAGGCACCGGAACACATTCTGAGACCGGCAGCTGGAAGGATGCAGGGACAGGATTTGCCGACCCTCAGATGACCTATACCGGAGTCGAGAACCCGTTCATTATGGGAACCGCACGTCTGAGCGAGACAGTATCATCCGGCAGCAGAAGCAGGTCAGAAACCGAATGGAGACCGACGATTCCTTCGCGCGGGGAATATGCTGTATATGTGTCATATAAAAGTCTTGCGAACAGCACATCTTCGGCATGCTACACAGTTAACCATCTCGGAGGTACAAGCCGGTTTGTCGTCAACCAGAAGATGGGAGGCGGCACGTGGATATATCTCGGCACATTCGAGTTTGAAGAAGGAAGCGGAGGCAGCGTGACACTGAGCAACAGGACACCGGAGGGATACAAGCATGTCAGCGGAAGCGTCGTGACGGCTGATGCCGTGAGATTCGGAGGTGGCATGGGAAACATTGCACGCAAGGTATGGACATCTCCGGATGACTCTCTCTCATGCACTGCTGAGGCAAGCGTTTCAGGCTTCCCACGCTCTGCCGAGGGTGCAAGATATTGGCTGCAGTGGGCCGGAGCAGACACTACGGTATTCAATCAGAACGGAGACAAGGATGACTACAAGGATGACTATATGTCACGTGGCGACTGGGTGGAGTGGATGAGCCGGGGATCACGTATGAATCCCGCGACAGGAGGCTTAGGCATTCCCGTCGATCTCACATTGGGATTCCACTCCGATGCCGGAGTAACTCCGAACGACTCCATAGTGGGTACGCTCGCAATATACACCTCGCGCTCCGAGAACAGCCAGAATCTTCCTAACGGTGAGAGCAGGACCACTTCGAGGGAGTTCGCGGACATGGTGCAGAGCCAGATCGTGAGCGACCTGCAGGCCAGCTACGATTCTCTCTGGAGCAGAAGGTCGGTATGGGACAGACAATACAGGGAATCGCGCACCCCGTCATCTCCTTCCATGCTTCTGGAACTTCTGTCTCATCAGAATTTTGCAGACATGAAATACGGCCTCGATCCGTCTTTCCGTTTTGCAGCTTCCAGAGCAGTATATAAAGGTATGCTCAAATATCTCAGCAACAGATACGGATGCAGCTATGTGGTGCAGCCTTTGCCTGTGGTATCTCCAGGCGTCACATTCAGCCGAGACGGCAGCAAGGCCGTAATCTCATGGGTGCCGGCAAGCGATCCTCTCGAGCCGACTGCAGAACCGACCGGATATATCCTGCATACCCGAGTAAACGACGGAGGTTTCGACAGAGGCGTGAAGATCAAGGACATACGCAATGAAGGCGGAAGGCTCTCCACCGAGGTCCTCATCCACCCCGGACATGTCTATAGTTTCCGGATAACCGCCTATAATGACGGAGGACGCAGTTTCACATCTGAAACCGTGAGCATCGGCAGACCTGCGGAAGGAGGCCTTGACAAGAAAGTATTGATAGTGAACAATTTCGACAGAGTAAGTGCACCGGCTTACGTTGACACCCCGGAATATGCCGGATTCGACAACAGGCTCGACAGCGGCGTTCCTCATATAAGGGACATAGCTTATATCGGCGAAATGTATCAGTTCAGACGCGGTCTCGAATGGCTTGACGATGACAATCCGGGACACGGAGCGTCAGATATGGACCATGCGGGCGAAATAATTGCCGGCAACACCTTCGACTATGCGTCCGTGCATGGAAAAGCCGTACTCAAGGCCGGTCACCCGTTCATTTCATGCAGCAACGAAGCCTTTGTATCTGATACCACCTTCCGCACCGGAGTGTGGGCCATCGACCTGATATGCGGAAAACAGATTACTACAACGGCAGGCAGCGGCATGCAGCAGAAATACACGGTCTTCACGCCCGAGATCCAGAAGGAAATGAGGGCGTTCACCTCTGCAGGCGGCAATGTACTCGTCAGCGGAGCGAATATAGGCACCGACATAGCGGACAGCATTTATCCTGTGAAGATTGACAGCGTTTTCAGAGAAAAATCAATTAAATTTGCCGCAGACGTGCTCGGTTACAGGTGGATAGGCAACTACGGCAGCCGACGCGGGACCTTGAGAGGAACTGCCGGCCTGTTTGACGGCCTGTCGGCAAGCCTGTACAATACGCCTAACCCTATATGCTACAGCGTAGAGACTCCGGACGGGATTATTCCTTCGGGAACTTCAGGAAAGACAGTGATGAGATATTCGGACACCGGGGTCTCGGCAGGAGTCGGCTTTGAAGGAAAGGGCTACCGTACAATGTCTTTCGGCTTTCCTATCGAGGCTCTGAAAGAGGAAAAAGACATTGACAACCTAATAAAGATAACCTTAGAGTTTTTTGACAGATGACAGCACGTGAAGCAGAGATCATCGAACTGATCCGTAAAGAAGTCAAGCCTGCGCTCGGATGTACCGAGCCCATAGCCGTTGCCCTTGCTGTGGCAAAGGCGATGGAAATCATAGAATCGAGATGCACCGTACCGGCCGGATGGAGGATGGGTGACGGATTCACTCTTGACATCAGAGTCAGCGGAAACATCCTCAAGAACGGAATGGGAGTAGGCATACCGGGCACCGGAATGGTGGGCCTTCATATTGCCTCTGCCCTTGGAGCCGTATGCGGCAAGTCGGAATACGGACTCGAAGTGCTTCACGACCTTGACGAAGCTTCTATTGCAAGGGCTAAGGAACTCGTGGAGAAAGAGGTTGTCGGAATCGGTATCGCAGACACCGACCACAAGCTATATGTAAAGGCAGACGTCTGCATGGACGGGCATCGGGCATACGCAGTGATAGAGGACGACCACGACAACATAGTCGAGACCGGTTTCGACGCAGAGGTCATAACCGACTGTCACAAGACATCAGATGCACCGTCAACCGATCAGAAATCCACTGTTGACTACCATCTCACAGTAAAGGAAATATTCGATTTCGCAAGCGGGGTAGCATTTGAGGACATCAGTTTCATTCTTGAGTCACGTACCCTCAACCTTGCCCTCGCCCATGAAGGACTGCGGGGCAGATATGGTCTGCGTGTCGGACATGCCATAAGCCGTGAGTGCAACAAGGAGGTATTCGGAAGCGATTTTCTCAGTTATGCGATGGCTCTCACAGCAGCCGCTTCCGATGCCCGCATGGCTGGATGCACACTTCCGGCTATGAGCAATTCAGGCAGCGGAAACCAGGGCATAACCGTGACCATGCCCGTGATCGCCTATTCGATCCGATACGGGACATCTGACGAGCCGCTTGCCCGGGCCCTTGTACTCAGCCACCTCATCGCCATACATATTAAAGGTTATCTCGGCAAACTTTCAGCTCTCTGCGGCTGCGTGATAGCCTCCACCGGCTCTGCATGCGGTTTAGTCTATCTGCGAGGAGGAGATTATGTACAGGTATGCTCGGCCATCAAGAACATGATAGGAAACATCACAGGCATGGTCTGCGACGGGGCAAAGGTCGGATGCGCGATGAAGGTTGCCTCCGGCGTTTCCAGCGCCCTCCAGTCGGCAGTCCTCGCCCGTGAGGACCTCTGCATTTCAGAGCATGACGGCATCATAGAAAAAGACATCGAAAAGACAATCCGCAACCTCGGACGTATCGGCTCGGTCGGCATGCAGACCACGGACAACATGATTCTGGACATCATGGTCTGCAAATAAGATGAAATAGGATGCTGCATTTACAGTTCGTTCCATGCCGGAGGATTGACACCGAGAAGGTTGCGGACGAAGAAGTCATAGCGTTTGTGCTCGCCGAACTCCTCTCCCATCGAATGGGCTACGCCAGGCATCACTATGAGTTCAAAATCCTTATTGGCCTTGATCAGGGCGTTCACGACCTGCATTGTTGACGCAGGATCGACATTGTCATCCATTTCGCCTACCATCAGCATGAGAGGACGGGTCAGCAGATGGGCGTTCTCAACATTCGACCCTTCTTTGTACTGGTCCCCGACAGGATAGCCGAGCCACTGTTCGTTCCACCATATCTTGTCCATACGGTTGTCATGGCATCCGCAGGCAGAATATGCTGCTTTATAGAAGTCCGGATGGAACAGGACGGCAGTCATGGATTCCTGACCTCCAGCGGAACAGCCGAAGATGCCGATTCTGTCAATGTCCATATATGGATATTTCTCGGCAGCTGCCTTGATCCAGAGCTTTCTGTCAGGAATTCCTGCGTCCTTGAGGTTCCTGTAACATACTTCTTCGAACTCCTTCGAGCGATATGAAGTACCCATGCAGTCAACCTGTACCACAATGAAGCCCAACTCTGCGATTGCAGACATGTATCTGTTGAAAGAGAAGAAGTTCTTAGGTACATAGTGGTCTCCCGGGCCGGAATATATATACTCAAGGATCGGATATTTCCTGCCCGGGTCAAAATTGGTCGGGCGGATGATTATGCCCCACATGTCGGTCTTTCCGTCACGTCCCTTTGCGACAAAGACCTCCGGAGCCTTCCATCCGTTTTCGACTATCTCCGATATGTCAGCCTTCTCGAGTTCCATAACGGGCGTTCCGTCGTCGGCATTGCGGAGAACAGCAACCGGTGCATCTGCAACAGTCGATACTACATCGACAATATATCTGTTGTCATGCGAGAGCCATCCCTTATGCATTCCCTTGGAAGGAGTAAGGTCGCGCATGTCGCTTCCGTCAAAGCCTATGCTGTAGTATCTTATGAAGTACGGGTCTTCGTCCTTCTCCACTCCGCTTGCGGCAAAATATATCCTGCGTTCATCCTCATCTATACCAATGACCTGACGCACATACCATTCACCTTTAGTGATCTGATTCTTCACCTGTCCCGTGGCCTTGTCATATAGGTAGAGATGGTTGTAATTGTCCCTCTCACTTGACCAGATGATCTCGGTGTCATCCGAAGTATGGTGGCGGAAGAGGCGGCTGTAATTGACGAATTTGTCGCTCGACTCGTCTATCAGCGTACGTAGCCCCCCGTTTTCCGCACTGAGTTCCATAAGCTTATAATGTTTGTGTCCCCTCTCGTTGAATTCGAAAGTGGCGGCCCTGCCGTCCTTATTCCAACGAAGGCTGTGAAGGTCATATTGAGGCCTGAGCTGCTCCTGTGGAGCTGCATAATATTCCCCGGTCTCCACATTGAAGATACAAGGAAGATGGAAGTTGAGTTCTTCTCCAGGCTTTGCATACTCCTGCTTGTGGAGTTTTGGCTGCAACTGGTCCTTTGGAGACGACTCCACATAATAGACGTAATGCTTTTCCGCAGGACGCAGCTTGCAGGCAAGCACATATTTCGAGTCAGGCGACCATTGGATATATGAAGAATAATAGTTTCCGAGAGCTCCGTCAAGGCTCAACTCACGGACATTACCCGTCGCAATCTCGCGTACGGCCACATTGTGGTTTCTTATGAAAGCTACATATCTGCCGTCAGGCGAAGGTACAGGAGGAAAATCCTTTTCGTCGCTCACCACCATCCAATGAGGCTGCGGCTCTCTTTCAGGAAGAGGCCCCAGATCCTTGAGCAGAGACTTCCTGATATTGTATTCCCATCTGTGTCCGCTCTTCACAAATGTCATAGATGAAAGGTCCCGGCCCACATTCAGGCTGGCGATTCCCAGTTCTGATGCATCAATATCAACCCCTGTGGCCTCGGACAGTGTCTGTGCAAGCCGGCGGTTGTCGAAAAGGAGGCGACGAGCCTTCTTGTCTGCATCAACGACAACATATTCGTCTCCCTGTGGAGTATGACGCAGATACCAGAAGCTGTGCGTACCGTCCACCCACACAGGTGTGACATTTGAATAATAGACTTTGGACGATGAGAAGCGTTCCCCGAGCGAGAATGCCCTTCTGTAGTCATCTGCAGTGCCTTGGGCAAACATCTGCACTGAGGACAAGACAACTGCAAGAGCAATTAATGTTTTTTTCATAATATATATATCAATTCTTAAGATCGGTACTTTCAAGACATTGATACAAACTTACATAAAAACGCTGGAATAATCAACCGAAATCGGAATAATAGTGCATCTTACACTGATAATTAACGCATTACGCTGAAAACTTCGGAAATACGGGAAATAGCAATTTAGCAAAGAAACGCAAGGTAATGAAATAGAACGGTTGCCTAATCGTTAC
>CAYXMV010000071.1:0-10939 GCA_964466235.1 uncultured Muribaculaceae bacterium
AAATTAGTTCATTACAGCGGTTTTATCACCCAGAATGTCCACCCCGCCGAAAAGCATGAAGAAGAGAGTCTTAAAATATCAGGAAGAAGTACTCGACGAGTCTATTCAAAAGCCTTTTGTCATACGAAGAGCCAATGAATGGATCGATCTTGCGAAGAATTGTCCTGTACAGGAAAGATTGTTCGGGGATCTTTGGTTTGAGAATGAGATTGCCGTGCTGTTTGCTGAAACTAATGCAGGTAAGAGTATTTTGGCAGTACAGATTGCAGACAGTATCAGCAGCGGTATTCCTATTGAACCATTCGGGCTTTCTGCTCAGGCACAGATCGTTATATATTTTGATTTTGAGCTGAGCGATAAGCAGTTTGAAGCATGGTATTCAATCGAGGGGAAGGAACATTATATGTTTGATTCCAAGCTGATTCGAGTGGAAATCAATCCGGATGCAGAGGTTCCTTGTGGCGATTATACGCAGTATATATGTGAGGCAATTGAGGCATGTATTACAGAGGTCAGGGCAAAGGTGGCTATCATAGACAATATCACATATCTCAATGATGAACTGGAAAAGGCTAAGGATGCTCTTCCTCTGATGAAGATGCTTAAGGCAATCAAGAAGAAGCATAATCTATCGTTCCTGATCCTGGCACATACGCCTAAGCGTGATAAAAGCAGACCTTTGAGCAAAAATGATCTTCAAGGCAGTAAGATGATTATCAATTTCGTTGATAGTGCCTTTGTCATTGGCGAGAGTGCTTTGGGTAAGGATATGCGTTACATAAAACATCTGAAAGCGAGAAATACCAGTCGGATGTATGACGGAGGTAATGTTCTTTCCTGTCGTATTGTCAAGGATCATAATTTTCTGCGATTTGATTTTCTGGAAACCGGTCCCGAGAAGGAGCATTTATCAGAGAGATCTAAGATGGAACACAGTCAATTGATTGAAAAGACCCTTGAGTTACATCAGAAAGGATTCAGCAGCAGATATATAGCGGATGTATGCGGTGTTAGTCACACGACTATCAATCGTCTGATCAAGGAACTTCGGCAGCGTGGAGAACTTGGCAAGAGTGGAACATCAGAGAGTGTTACGAGTGTTCCGCTGTTTACAGATGTTCCAGAAAGTTCCAATGGCAATAAGGAATGACTGGAAAGTCGTGGAACATTTGGAAATTGTGGAACCATTGTAATATCAGGTTATGTTCCAGTACAGGTATATTCTGGAGCCTTACAAGGATAAGGGGCAGAAACAGATTTGTCCGGAGTGCGGCAGAAGAAGTTTCGTCAGATATGTTGATATTGAGAGCGGTGAATATCTTGGGGAAATGGTTGGGCGGTGCGACCATGAGAACAGCTGTGGCTATCATCTGAGTCCTTCGGAGTATTTCAAGAACTATAGTCGTCCGGCTTTCACGAAGAGATATTTCTTTCCTAGAAAGGATCTTGCAAGCAAGAAGAAACCTGAGAAGTTCTCAATAATCAGCGATAAGGCAGTGATAGCAACTGTAGGACATTACAATAGGAACAATCTATTCATATGGCTGGCTGAGACTTTCGGGAGCATACTAACGCACGAAGTTGCCAGACTTTACAGATTGGGAACGAGTAAATACTGGAATGGTGCATGTATATTCTGGCAGACAGACATTAACAATCGCACAAGAACAGGAAAGATAATGCTTTATGACAAAAGGACAGGCCATCGAATTAAAGAGCCAATCGCTAGAATCAGCTGGGTTCATACAATGAAGATGTTTAAAGATTTCAGGCTGCAGCAGTGTTTCTTCGGAGAACATTTGCTCAATTTGAAGCGTCACGCAATCGTCGGAATCGTTGAATCTGAAAAGACTGCTATGATATGCTCGATGTTCAGGGACGATATGGTTTGGCTGGCGACAGGAGGGCTGAACAATCTTAATGCTGAGCGCTGCCAGGTTCTGAAAGGAAGGAAGGTTATTTTGTTTCCGGATTTAGGGGCTGAAGATATATGGGAGAAGAAAGCAGCAGAGATTCCGGAACTGGCACACGCACAGATAAGTCTCTGGCTGAGGGAAAGGGCTGGGCAGGAGGATATTGAGAGAGGGCTGGATTTGGGCGATTGGGTGGTAAGGTATTACGGAGGATAAACATAGAATTCAGAAAGTTTGTTCAATTAAAGGATAGAAGTATGAAACTTGATTGTAATAATTTGTTATATTTGCGTGATAAAAGGTTTGTAGATATGAGACTTAAGTCACTTTCTCTTAAAAATATGCGTCTGTTCGGTGAGGCCGAGCAGACTATAAATTTCAGGGAGGACAAGAATGTCACCATCATTGTCGGTAATAACAGCACTGGAAAGAGTTCTATTCTTGATAGTATTTCCATTCAGATCAGTTCTTTGCTTTCGCATTTTCCTGGCCAGTCTGTCAAGCAGTATCAGGAGACAGATGTGCATATTGACGAGTTTGGAAATCAGTCTCAGTATCTGAATGTTAAGACCGAGCTCACTACGACTTATAATGGTCCTGTTTTGATTAATAGGAGCAGAAAAGGTGCTGGTAAGGCATCGGAGACAGACTTGAAGCAGGCTAAGCACTATGCTGATCTTCTTATGGAGATGGTTAGCGATCCTAACCAGGAATGTATTCTTCCTTTGGTTGCATACTATGGCACTGGCCGTGGTCAGATTCAGGCTCCGGAGAGAAAGCGTGGTTTCCAGAAGGTTTTCTCAAGATGGGATGCTTATAAGAATACTCTTGAGTCATCTACAAACTTCAAGCGGTTCTTTGAGTGGTTTGATCTTATGGAGGATGAGGAGAGGCGTGAACAGGTAAACAGAAAAGATTTTGAGTACCGTTCGCCAGTTCTTGAGACCGTACGTAAGGCCCTCAGCATATTCATTGGAGATAGATTTACCAACCCACATATTGAACTTAAGCCATTGCGTTTTGTAATGGAAGAAACTGCTGAAAATGGTCAGAAGCGTCAGCTGCGAATCGAGCAGATGAGTGACGGATATAAGATCATCACTGCTATGGTTGCTGATATCGCTTCTAGAATGGCTGAGGCTAATCCAAATATGCCGAATGCATTGCTCACTCCTGGTATTGTTCTGGTTGATGAGATTGATTTGCATCTTCATCCAAAGTGGCAGCGTGTTATCATTGACAGTCTCACCAAGACTTTCCCTAATGTTCAGTTTATCGTGACTACTCATAGCCCTATCATTCTTCTTGGAGCGATGGGTAATGCTCAGATGATTGTTCTTGATAATCAGGAAATCAAAGATGTAACTAGCAGTTCATTCTCGACTTACGATGTCAGCCAGATCTTGCTTAGCGATCTGTTCGGACTTCAAAGTTCTCGCGCTCCACAATGGGATGATCTTATCAAAGAGCAGGAAGACTTGTTGAGCAAGCATAATTTGACTGACGATGAACAGGTTAGGCTGAAAGAAATTGAGAAGCAGTTGTCTGCATTGTCTTACGGTGATACTTTGAAGAGTGTTCAATCACGCGATCTTATCTACAAGATTGCTGAGCAACTGGGGATAAACTAATGAATAAGATATTCAAAACAGAGGAGGCTCCTGAGGTTTTGAGAACCAAAGGGGTTGAGTTGAGGGATAGTCTTATCGCTCAGGCTAATGCTGGGAACACTGATTTCTGTTTCGACAATAAAGTGTATGCACACGATTCGGTCAAGGAGCAGATGATGGCTGACCAACACAAGAAGTGTGCGTATTGCGAGCAGTATAAGAACGGTGATTTTGGATGCATCGAGCATTATAGGCCGAAGGGAGGATATGATCTCGGTTCCGGTACTCTGCTCCAGCAGCCGGGTTATTATTGGCTTGCTTACGATTGGCAGAATCTCTTGTTCAGTTGCTCGGAGTGTAACACTTCATATAAACGCAACCATTTCCCTCTCGTGAATGAGAATGTTCGAGACATTGAGCATCGTGATATCACTAACGAAGAGCCAGCTATCATCAATCCTGTTACGACAGATCCGGGAGATCACATTGAGTTCTCTGAGTTTATCATCAGACCAAAGATGGTAGATGGCCAGGAAAGCATTCAGGGCAAGACTACTATCGGGGTGTTCAGACTTAATGATAGGAAGGATTTGAAGGAGAGGAGGAGAAACTTTTGGGAAAGGTACCAAGACATTCACAAGTTGCTCGAGATTTGTCACAAGACGCAAAGAGCCGATGGTATCGCAATCTGCCAGCGCCTCATTTCTGAAATGCAGAGTGAAGCATCTGAGTTTTGCGGAATGTTTAAGTATCAGGCGAAGTAAAAGGGAAGCATGCAGAAGAATAGGCGTCAAGTCAAAACGTACAGAAAAGACAACATTTGCAATATCTGCCAGAAAAGTTTCAAGAAATTATCATGGGATCATATTCCACCTAAAGGGTGGAGTTTAGGGCAACCGATTAAAGTATACAATTACCCAGAAGGGTCTGCCAACGATGAATTCATCCCTTCACCTAGTCCCAACGGAGTAAAGTTTAGCACCATTTGTCAAGAGTGCAACAATCTGCTTGGTACCAGATACGATTGTGAACTGAGTAAGTTTGTCAATAACATACGAACTTTCGTACTTTCGAGGTTATACATACCTAAGAGTATTACAATTAGGACTAAACCAACAGCAATCATAAAAGCTATACTTGGGCATTTTCTTGCAGCAAAAACCGATTATTGTAACAATAAGACAGACCAAGCTATTCGGAGTTATCTTTTCAATGAAAAAGCAATACTGGATAGTGAGCTAAAAGTCTATTATTGGTTTTATCCATATGAGCCGATTATCATAACCACAGATAACTTTACGTTTGACTTATTCAACGATACACGTGATACAATATCCTTTTCAATAATTAAATGTTCACCGGTGGCTTTCATGCTAACCGATTGTAGTTCTATTAAGATCCCAGGCTTTATCGAACTTACTCAATATAACAATAATGATATTAACGAAGAGAAAGATATTCCGTTTGAGTTATCAAATATACCACACAACTATCCTGAATCCATAGACTTTGTTCACCTAAGATTTGTTGGCAATGGCCACACGGAATTATTTGCTATATAGAAACAAGTCGTTAAGTTAGTTTGATTTGCAAATCGTTTTTCCTATTTTTGCATAGATTACGCCTAATTGTTGATTTATTGTAATTTATTATATGACTAAAGAAGTTTCATACAATCAAACTCCAGCCTATATAAACAGGCTTATCCAAGTACGGGAGACTGGGGATCTTGATGGTGTGAATGCGAAGAGAGAAGATAATCTACATCGCCTATTCTATTACCCTGCGATGATGGTTCCCAGCACGCAGAGCGCTATTATAGAAGCTATCAAGCCCGAACTTCCAATGAATGCCATAGCGATAGATCCTTTCATGGGATCCGGAACTTCACTGTTGTCCTGCATGGAATATGGCATTGGAATATATGGTCAAGATATTAATCCATTATCAGTACTATTAGTTCAAAGTAAGACAGACTGCTACGATACTGATTCGCTTACGCTTGCTTTAAGTTCGCTACTATATCGAATCACCATTGATCACTCGAACAGCATTGACGTGTCATTCCCTTCCATTGACAAATGGTTTCCACAGGATGTACAGATTGGATTATCGAAATTAAGAAGAAGTATCATTCAAGAAGAATCCTCATTCGCAAGGAAATTTTTCTGGGTGATTCTAGCGGAAGTTATTAGACGTGACAGTAACGACAGGACCTCTACATTTAAATTACATCAACGATCAATTGAAGATATCCAAAGGAGAAACGTGGACGTTGTTCAAGACTTTAAAACTTTAGCAAATAGAAGTATCTCAGATATTATTTCATTCAAAACCAAACTGCAATCAAAAAATCTCATCCAGGAGAACGCCTATAGATTTACCCACCAAATACAATGGGGGAATACACAAAAAGGAATTGAGTCTGAACATAAGTTTGATATACTTGTATCATCCCCTCCGTATGGAGATAATAGCACTACTGTGACATATGGTCAGCATTGTTATTTGCAATTACAATGGATTGATAAAAAAGATCTTGACTCAGACATTGACTACGACTTCTTGAAAACCACTCAAGAAATAGACAGACAAAGTCTTGGAGGCAAGATTAACAACAAATGGGTCAGAGAGAATATGCCAAATATACTAGAAAGGATACCATCTCTAAAAGCATTCATAGATACAGTACCAGAAGAAGAAAAGGAAAAGTATTATAAGACTATCAGTTTCATATCTGACTTTGAATCAGCCCTTTCCAACATTGTTGAATCAATGTCAGATGACGCTTTCTATATCTGGACTATAGGTAACAGAAACGTAGGTAAGCGTGTAGTCCCCAATGACAAGATTTTGATTGATTTGATGGAGAATTTAAATATTAAGCTCGTATTTAATGCCGAGCGCAAGATTCTCAACAAGACACAGGCTAGCAGGAATAAAACTAGCAATACAATGGAGAAAGAAGATATTCTTATTTTTCATAGATAGAACTTATGATAAAAGAGGAAGAAAAAAGGTTTGATATAAACCCGCATGTAATCAGACAGTTAGGAAAAGAATTAGTTCCTGACAATATTACGGCGTTGATGGAGTTAGTGAAAAATGCGTATGATGCAGATTCTGACTACGTCAAAATAACCATTAATACAGAAGATACTTACACTGAAGAACCCATAGAATATAAGACTAATAAGGGTTATATCGTGGTTGAAGATGGTGGAATTGGAATGGACGAAAAGACTATACTAAAATCTTGGCTCATCATTTCATATTCCAACAAACGCCCTGATGCTACAGGCGTAAAAAAAGTAACAAAAAAAGGAAGAACACCTCTAGGTGACAAAGGATTAGGACGTTTAAGTACACAACGATTAGCCAATTATTGCGAAATATATACAACAGCAAAAGATAGTAATGAACGGATTCACGTTGCATTTAATTGGAATGATTTTGATACCGCAGAGAAACTTGCTAAAGTTCCAGTAATTTTTAACAAGCAAACGTCAAGCAAAACTGGTACGAAACTTATCCTGACAGATTTAAATAGCCCATTGGCATGGAAAGGAGATGAGTTAGCACAACTTAAGGGAGAACTAGCCCAACTTATTTCACCATTCGTAAAGGAACGGCATTTCCGGGTTTACCTAACTGTTAATGGAGAGATAATTAACATCATGCAGGAATTTCATGATTTATTACCTCTTTCTAGGGCTGCATATACATTTGATTTCGATGGCTCTTGGTTAACAATTAAGGGTATTGTTAAGCAAGAAAAACTGATAGGCAACAATCCTTCAAGCAAAGAGGAATACTACACATACATACTTCCTGACAATGGAGCCGATTTCTTAGATTATTTCTTTACCCAGAAAAAGTCAAATCTTTATAATAGAATTAGCGAGGGAGGTATGCTTTCTTTCTCCCAAAGAATAGACATACTAGATATTCCAAAACTCAAAATATTAAATGGCAAAATATGTGATCCAGGACCTTTCAGCGGAGAAATATATGATTTTGCCCTCAACAATAGGGATGAACTAGAAGGTATTTATGATAAATTCTCAGAGTACAAACTTTTTATAAAGGGCATAACAGGAGTGAAAATATATAGGGACGGATTTGCTGTATTCCCCTATGGATTCAAGGATAATGATTGGCTGGGATTAAGGACAGGATCGACCTCCGGAAGTTCGTTTTATGGATTAAGACCGGACAATACGATTGGATATGTGGAAATATCTGAAGGACGTAATATTAATCTCAAAGACAAAACAGATAGAACAGGGTTTATATCTAATGAATATAGTGATAATTTCATCATATTGATGAAAGACTTCGTGATTAAAGAATGTAATCACGCAATAGAAACAATCCGCAGAACTTATCGAGATTATGTTAAACAAAAAAAAGCAGAAAGTTCAAGGTTAAAAACCACAAATGACGTATTTAAGTTTATTGAAAGAACTAGCGCTTTTAGTGCAACTACTAAAAGCGAGGTAGCATCTTTCAAAGCGAAATTAGCTGATATCACCGATAAAACAAACAAACTGATAACTGACTTACCGGAAGATTCGGTATTTATAACTGAAGAGAACAAAGAAATCAATCAACTTCATTTGAATATTAAGAAAATATTGAATGAGGCTCAGTATCTATTAAGCAAAATTGAAGATTTGCTAAAATCATCGACACAGTTAGACGACACCATTAAGATTATTAAGCCACAAATAGAAAAGCTAGAACAACAAATAGCAGATTTTTCTCATTTGGCAGCTGTTGGACTTACTGCGGAAGGATTATCTCATGAAATAGGCAACATAGTTCACAGATTATCTGAATACAACAATAAATTTAGGCAACAGATTCAGAAAGAACCAATAAATAAGTCTGATTGCCTCATAATGTCTGAATATATTAAATCAACCGCTAATGGTCTAAATATTCAGCTAAAACACATTGACCCTGCATTAAGATACACAAGAGAAACTAAGATGGATATTAACCTTGGTAATTTCTTTGAAGAAGAGGAAAAAGAGTATTATAAACACTTGTTTATAAAGGATGATATAAATTTAAACATTGAGATCATCTCGTCATTTGTTATAAACATAAATAAAGGTAGATTAGTTCAGATATTAGATAATATTATTAATAATTCTATATATTGGATAAACTGGAAAAAATCAAAGGACAGTAATTACAAAGCTATCCTTACAATCAGAATTGATAAACCGTTCATATACATTTACGATAATGCTGATGGCGTTTCTGAATCAGTTGAACAAACATTATTTGATCCATTTGTAACAATGAAGCCTAAAGGTAATGGTAGAGGACTTGGGTTATTTATCGTGAATCAGCTACTTGATGCTGTAGGTTGTACGATTTCTTTATCACATAAAAGAAACAGTCACAACAAACGTTATATTTTTATACTTAACTTCTCAAATATCACACTATAATGAACCTTAGCAATGCACAAAACATCATTTCAAAATTATTGGAAAGCACCAGTATAAAACATATATTTTATATTGACGATACCATTGATATTACTGAAAGTGTAGCTAACCTCTGCGCTATGTTTGCTTTATTTGATGAAGAACAATGGGAAATCAATGGGATACCTACACATGTACGCGAATGCTATGATCTAGGGGGCGATTATCAAGCAGCTGTTAAAGAATGGCTTCTTGAATTAGATGACAACAAGGCTCAAAGACTATTTGATAAGCTAGGAATTGAGAACAAATTTATTAACTCCACTATTGCCTCATTATTAGGCAATAGTTGTAAAGTATTCACGTACATATCATGGGAATCTAAAGGAAAGTCTGAATACGAGCAATGTCTATTGAATAAAGAGAAAGTCCTTCTCTTATTCGATAAGAATCTTGACAATTCCAAAGACGGTACAGAAATAGCCAAAATAGCTTTATCTATGACCAATGCAGATTCCTTCTCATATTGTGGCATAATTTCTCAGTCATTTTCAATTGACAAAGAATTTGACGAAAGAGTAAAGTATGAACATTTATTCTATCCTATTTCCAAACATAGGATCAATGCAACAAATGAAGACTACGAACTATTTGTCGAAGGAATAAAGAACACTCTATGGCTTAAACATATCGAACGAGTAAAAGCTATAACATGTGACATTGCAGAGGAATCAGTAAAGAGCTGTACTGAATTCATCAAAACAATACAGCCTCCAACTTTTGATAAAATTGTAATAGGAAGTTCACAGAAAGAAGGTGCACGTGAATTAGATACAATGGTTCGGTTAATGTCAATTATTATCGAAGATACAATTAGAACTGAATTGCTAAAAAACATAAAGAACGGTAATAGTTCTGATATTTATGAGCACTTTAATGCAATTGAGAGAATCAACGAAACTAAAATCAAATCAGCCACGCCTAATACACAACAAATTATAGATATTCAACAAAGGGAAGCCATTAATTCCATTAACACAATAAATGGATTGTACAATCCTCTACAAAATGGCGATCTCTTTAAGATTAATGACAAATACTATATTTTACTATGTCAGCCATGTAATATTTCTTTACGTTCAAAAGGGAAGCGAAGCGGTAAAAACGGATTCTTAGTTCCACTAACCACAGAGCTTGAGGAAAACAATCATGAAATATCAGAAATTTTCAAGGAATTAAAAAGACAGTTTACCCATAATAATATACAACTAAATATAGACGGATATAAAAAACAAATTAATGAATTAACTAATTCTGCCAAGTTACACCACGCCAAACTTCCTTTTCTACTTGATGATCAGCAATACTATGCGCTTCTCAATAAGTATATAACAATTGACCTAGATATTTTTGATTACGCAACATTCTCCGATGACGGTATTGTACGAATTGGTGTTGAGACGCGAGATGAATTACATAGTAATCAAAAACACCGAAAAAAAATACTGGACGATATTTATAGTGACTGGAAAATTGTTGAGCATTATCTATCCACCCTTAAACTTGAGGAGGAAATCTCCACTTTATTTAGGAAGAAAATGCAACCGAATTGCCTGCACAAATTAGGAATACATTATACAACTAAGGATAATCAAGTTTACACATTGCCAATTCAAAGAATCGGAAACCTAAAAGATCCATTCTCAAGCACTCTACTAAGACAACTTTCGCAATATATATCTAGAACAGGATTGCCTAACTCATTCATTTAATAAATCAATCGAGTAGGAGGTAAACGAAAGTAATGGAGTTTATCTCCTACTTTTCGTTTACCGACCTCTCACACCACTATAATGTTCCCCTTTGTTTGGATAGGGGTTAAGTCCTCTTAAGTTAAATCCTGTTCTATTTGTTATTGCAGAGCCTTACGATAGTTTGAGCTCTGCATATAGGACGTTCAGCAAAGGTAGTA
>CAYXMV010000072.1:0-10923 GCA_964466235.1 uncultured Muribaculaceae bacterium
TGTGGCGCACGATCCTGCGGATGTACATCTTCTGAGGAACCAGGACAAGACTTTCCGTAGTGAGCGGCTCCACCTCGTTATAGTCATCGATATTGATTCCTTCAGGATATATGTGTTCCTCGCGAACCTCCAGTTTGGATGTATCTATCGGCTTGCGGACCTTGCGCTCGTAACCGTCAACCTTGAGAAGCTTTTCGCGCCTCTCCTCATCTCTGGCGATTGCCGCATCAAGACGCTGCTGTTCCTGAGCGTCAATCTCTTCCGAGAACAGACTGAGCTAGAGGGCGTCAGGATTTATTGGGAGACGCTTTTCCGAACGGCTGCCATACAACTGCTGCTCCAGATAGGCGATACGGTTGTCCTTTGACACTATCATGCGGTCGAGATTAGCAATGTGACTGTCTTTTGACGCTATGGCGCTGTCAAGGTCAGCGATACGGCGATCCTTGTCTGCCAGGCTTTTTTCAAGCTCAGCATTCCTCTCTTCAAGCTGCTTTATGCGTTCCTCAAGTGTCATTCTGTACCTTTGTTTCTGACTACAAGATACGAAAAAAACGGCCACACATGCAAGTGCAAAGCCGTTTTTCTTCACTCTTTTTAGTAGATTCTGACACCGCTTCGCAGGCATCGCAAGCGGTAGTTCGAGTCCTCTATAACATGCCTTATCATACCTGCCAGATCTCGCCATTCAAGAGCTCTGCTGACAGTTCCTTGCTCAACAGCAGGCAGGCGCAGTCTCCCGTAGTCCAGCATCATGGCGTAGATCACAAGACCTCCTGGCTCCTTGCGCAGCAGCTTGATGCGGTTACGGTTCTTGTTAACAAAGATGAAAACATCGCCGTTACGAAGGTCTGCAGACATCTTGTTATTGACGATACCGCTCAGCATATGGAAACTCTTGCGCATGTCGGTAGGCTCGGTAAACAGCCAGTACCGCATGCTGTCGTCCAGACTGAACATGGCTAGCGAAGGCTTGACATGATGATTCCCAGATGCTCACTGGTGAAGCTGCCCTAGATTCTCATTGCAGTACCGGATTCAGTGCGAAGCTCCAAGGTCATATAACTTTCTACTGGGACGTTCTTTCCCTTCCGTGAACCGGATGCAGATGCAGGCCTTGCAGGTTCTGGAAAAGTTAATCCGGAGGCATTGCCCAGTTGGATGAATGAACCATCCGAAGTACTTTGTCTTGCAGTAAGCGCACGTCGTGCATAATAAAAGTTCGACTCGGGAATATTGAGTTCATGCAAGCGCTGCTTGATCGTGATGCCGTTTTCAGAGCAATAGCTCTCGATCGACTGGATTTCTTCTAATGTCATCATATGCGTTCCTTTTTAACGCAAAAGTAGCCAGAATCAATCCCGGCTACAATATGCATTTCTTCGGAGGCTTACTGTCATTCTGAGCGAAGCGAAGAATCTTTAAATGAGCACTGTGTCACATTTTGCCCGATTCGTGACACAGTCCTAACATTATTCGCCGGATTTGCCCGATTTAAGCCACCACTGTGACACTTTTCGGTCAAAACACGTCACAGTGCTCCTTCTCGTGCGGCCAATGAGCGACCTGTTATCGATGGGTCACAGATGTCCACAAAAAAGCCACTCCGAAGAGTGGCTGAATATCTTGTTTAATCGATCCCATCAACATATTCAAACAAATGCCCCTTATATTCAATTACAAAGACTATAACAGAAGACATGAGAGTGTCTTTGCCAAATGTAATTGTATAAGCTGTTGACTCCCCAGCAAATATTGTAGCATCAAGAGCCATGACATTACCGAAATCAGAAGTGTCATAATTTACAATTTGAGCACTTACCAGATTAGCCACAGCATCTGATTTATTTTGCAACATCCATGTAACTGAACTACCTCTCCAAATATATCCATTGATGAAAATACCGCTTGTGTACAAAACGCTAACCTCAATATCAGGTCTCTTCACTACAGATACTTCACACGAACGAGTTACAGAACCAATTGTTGCTTTTATTTCTGCCTTTCCTTCAGAAATGCCTGTCACCTCTCCTACAGAGGACACAGTAGCAATACTTTCATCAGAGCTTGTCCAGACTATTGTCTCTGTAGCATTTGTCACAATAAGTATTGACGTGTTACCAACTTCAAGAGAAATCGCAGGAGTTAAAGAAACATAATTTGCTTTATTCGCGACTGCACGTAGAGGCATACCATTATATTTAGAACCATTTGACACATATACCTCATCTTTATAATTCAGACCTTCAAAAGTATAAATCATATAGCCTTTAGAAGTCGACGAAAGATATTCAAATCCACCACCAATACACCACGGTTCATTCTCAGAGTAATACATACCAGCATATGGCAAGAATAATTTATTATCATTCGGTCCAACAAACATTCTTCCCTTAACTCCATTATAAGTATCTATATAAGAATTACAATTAATCAAGAGTTCCTTCCACTCGTCCTTTGTAGGCATACGCCAATCCTCGCCCCAATTCACGTAAGCAGCATCATCTTCCAATGCAAGGTTTTCGCCATCTGCAAGGGATTTATTAAATGTATATGTATCACTTGAATACCAATCTTTTGGAGCAGTCTCTCCAAAGCAAAAATAATCACCATATTCTTCCGGAGAAGACGAGCCCACATTATACTCTGCCCATAGAGTTCCACTCGGAAGTCCAAGATCAACATACGGATGACTTATAACTATAGGTTTAAATACATGCATCTCACCAACAGAAATAGTTCTTGCTTTAGTAGATTCTTTTTCATAAACAATATTTCCAGCCTCATTCAGGAAACTTATATTTATTTCTTTATAGTGTCCTGTAGGCATCGGCAAATTGACTACAAGATCACGAGTATTATAAAATTTTCCAAGATTGACTACGATCCCTTCAGCAGAATCAGTTCTCTGAGCAGATATCACACCATCGCTGACAACGAACTCTCCACTAATCTTTGCATCTGCACTTATAAATAGTTTTATTGCTTCCTCCGGTATTCCTCTAAAAGAGAAACGCATCAATCCCGCTACATGTTTAAACACTGCCTTACCATTTCCATTGATTTCTGCTACCATCGGGGTTTTACATACAAGATTATCATCTTCCAATTCATATTCTGAAGGCAATGTAATAATAACACCTTCGTCCGACATTACAGGAGACAAGCCTGTTGGGTAAATAGCCGTTGTTGAAATTCCTTCTGTGTCATCAAGGTCTCCAGAGAATTTGGCGGTTTTTGTTCCGACACCTGACTCTATGTCAAATTCAAGAAAACGCCCGTTGTCTGTGTAAACAGAAATCTTATCTCCCGAATTCCAGTAAAATTCTCCACGAGATGTAACAGAAGCCTTTGTTTGACTATCATCAATATCCGCTGTGATTATAGACTTTGATATCACATTGATCGGCTGCTCAATAAGTTCTTCGGCACATGCTGTGAAAAGAGCAGCTGAGACTAGCAGCATAGCATATTTATTGATTTTCATACCTTCTTTCTATGATAAATTAAAACTCATCTTCCACTACATCCATATCAGAACCATCAGGATTTACATCACCTGACATTACAATAATTTTTGTTTCAGCAGTAAATCCGCCATCGACAGTTGTTACTGTGACTACTGCTGTTCCTAAACCGACAGCAGTGACAACATTGTCTGAAATAGTAGCGACTGATGTATTATTTATACTCCACTTTAATGATTTGTCTGTCGCATCAACAGGCTGCACAATAGCAGACAAAGATGCAGAAGTACCAAGTTTCATACGCACTTCAGATTTCTCCATCTCCACTCCAGTAACTGGTACTATAACTGTAACATCACAGGTAGCTGTTTTATCTCCATCTTTTGTCTTAACTGTAATTGTTGCTTGGCCAGCATCTACAGCAACTAGCTTACCATTAACTACCGACACAATGTTATCATTGCTTGATGACCATGATACATTCTTGTTTGTAGCATTATCTGGATTGATTGTGGCAGTAAGTAAAAATTCTCCTCCCCTTTTCATTGTCACTTGCGTATAGTCAAGACTGACTGACTCCACCGCCCATGGAAGAACTGTCACATTACAAGTCGCTGTTTTTCCTCCATCATCAGTTGTTACAGTTACTATTGTATTACCAACATTTACTCCGACAATCTTTCCATCTGTGACTGTGGCTATATTCTCATCATCAGAAGTCCAAGTGACATTCATATTTGTTGCATTATCAGGATTAATTATAGCAGCAACTATAACCTCCTCACCTGTCTTCAACTCTACCTGAGTTTTATCAAGAGCCACAGACTCCACTGCTCTTGGAAGAACTGTTATGTCACAACTTGCTGTCTTCCCCCCATCTACAGTCTTTACAGTAATAGTTGCTGCACCAACTTTAACGGCAGTCACCTTTCCATCCACAACAGTCACAACAGATTCATCACTTGACGACCAGGTTAAACTCTTATCTGTAGCATTATCTGGATTTACAGTAGCAAACAATGTCAATACGTCTCCTTCAATTATTTCTGCTGTAACCTTATCAAGCACCACCGACTCGACAGGATATACTTTTTTCAAAACAGTAACTTCACAACTAGCTGCTTTACCTCCGTCTTCGGACTTTACAGTAATTGTAGCATTTCCAGGCTTTACTGCTGTAACCTTACCATCAATCACGGTCGCAACATCAGTATCATTTGACGACCAAATCACATTTTTATTAGTCGCGTTATCTGGATTTACTGCTACAGTCAATGTTACTTCATCACCTTCTGTCAATTCTATCGAGGTCTTATCAATGCTTACCGACTCAACCGGATATATCCTATCAGTAACTATGACAGTACATGTAGCGGTCTTACCTCCATCATCTGTCTTTACCGTAATCTCTGTTTTGCCAGGTTTTATTGCTGTAACTATACCTTCGTTAACAGTAGCGACTGCGCCATCACCTGATATCCAAATGATTTTTTTGTTCTCTGCATTTGAAGGTGATACCGTAGCAGTTAGAGAAGCAGTATCTCCTTCTGTCAGTTCTAATGAAGTTGGGTTCAGAGTAACAGATGTTACCGCAATTGGCTCTGCTTCCTTTTCAGAACATCCAACTGAAAAGAGAACTGCAAACAGTAAAATCAGACGGCACATCCTAGTAAGAGATGTTTCCATAAATAGAGTAGTTTTAAGCACCTCAACTCCTCCGGTGTTGATAATATAGTACAAAGAAAGTGTGGAGCTGACTTTCGTTTATCTTAATGAAGGTTGTGGAAAGACCCTATAGGAGATAGACGACACAATACCCCACACTCGAATAGATATGGGATATCGGGATGCAGAATGCACCTAACCACATGTATCTATACGAAAGTGAGTGTTGTTCCGACCCGTCTTTCCTATAAAGAAAACTTCCACATTTTCATTAAAAGACCGCGAAAAACACTTTCACAATATGTAACGCCAGACGGCTTCCGCCGAATGACTCTCCAAATGTCGGAAGAATTTTTCGGATAAACAACACTCACTGGGGTATCGTGTCTGAAAGAGATGATAAACATTATCGAAATATCAGAAGTCTTAGAGAAATTTGTATCTTTGCTCTGAGCCTGGGTAATCAGATTCAGGCGAATGAATTATGGAAGAAAGAGGTAATATTCTGATGTATCAGACTGTTGATGGGCAGACTGCGATTGAGGTTGTGCTGTCGAATGAAACTGTGTGGCTGACTATCGATAAGATGGCAGAACTGTTTCAGCGTAATAAGTCTACGATTTCAAGGCATATAAAGAATATTCTTGAATGTGGGGAGTTGAGTGCGGACTCAACTGTTGCATTTTTTGCAACAGTTCAGAAAGAAGGCACCCGAAATGTAGAAAGGGAGATTGTATACTATAATCTCGACATGATCATAAGCGTCGGATATCGTGTTAACTCACATAGAGGTGTCCAGTTCAGGATGTGGGCAACGTCAATTCTCAGAGAGTATCTGATCAAGGGATTTGCGATGAACGACAGTCTTCTGAAGAATGCCGGCAGAGGAAACTATTTTGATGAACTGCTCGCCCGTATCCGTGACATCCGTTCTTCCGAAAAGATATTCTATCGTAAAGTTCTTGAAATTTATGCGTTGAGTATAGACTATGATCCACGTTCCGAGGCAACAAAGCAGTTCTTTGCGACTGTCCAGAATAAGATGCATTTTTCTGTACACGGACACACCGCCGCTGAAATCATATACGAAAGAGCCGATGCGGATAAAGACTTCATGGGACTGACCACTTGGACAGGCGCTCTGCCGACAAGGAGTGATGCAGAGTATGCAAAGAACTATCTTTCAGAGGAGGAGATAGATACCTTGAACCTGATTGTCAATCTTTATCTGGATTTTGCAGAGTTGCAGGCAAAGAGCCATACACCTATGTATATGAAGGATTGGCTGTCTAAACTGGATGATTTCTTGAAACTGTCTGGCAAGGAACTGCTCACTCATAGTGGAAAGGTGTCTGCAGAAGTTGCAAGGAAGAAGGCAAATATAGAATATGACAAGTTTCATCAACGTTCAATGTACGAACTATCACCTGTGGAACTGCACTTTATCGAAAATTTTGAGAGAGAACAGAAATTGCTGAAGGATAAACGGTAGCCATCGGATTTATGACCGACACTATGGGTCGTATGCACTCTGACTCGTCGTCCATAGGTTCTTCATCAGTTAAGCCCTTTGGGCTTCTCCTCCTTCGCACCTCGGCAGAACAAATGAATTTGCTCTGATCGCAGTTTGTCGTCGGTTCCGGCACATGTTGAGATGATGGGATTCCTCGGAATCGGTAACAACCCTATGGCAGGTTGAACCGTTGCTTGTGCGGTTGACGTTGCTACTGCGCTGAACAAGTGATCTTGGGAATGTCTTTGGCTCCATCGTGGTTGAGCGCTGCAAAGAGGACAGCGATGCGGACGGGATTTTCATTTCTCATGATTCTTTGTCCTGCTTTGAGGTCGGGACCGAAGTCTTATAGGAAAGGATGTGGATTGTTATTGCTGCCGCAAGCAGGATAAAAAAGAGTCGGAACGCCCAGTGCTCCGCGACAAAGAAGGCACAATTCAAAAGAGTGATCCACACCAGCGAGACCGACAGAATCTTTATGCGCAGGGGAATCGACTTATGAACCATGAAATTTCGGATATATGCCCCTAAACGGGGATGGTTCAGCAGCCAGTCATATAGTCCTCTGTGGCTACGGAGAAACAGGGCGGCAGTAAGAAGCAGCAGCGGAGTAGTAGGAAGAAGCGGCAGGAAGATGCCGAGGATGGCAAGTCCGAGACATAGCAGACCCGATATTGTAAGCAACCATTTCATAGAGGATGCGAAATTAACAAAAAATATTCGTACCTTTATACTTAAATTTAAATTCATTTGAATGAAACTTACAAGCAGAATTTTATCTTCATGCCTCATCATGTGTGCGGCATCATGCGGAAATCCTTCCCAGAAGGATGCAGAACAGGGATTCATTGACGGCGCAGCCGCAGCCCTCGCCGACGGAGGGCATATTGACTTCAACAACTTTCAATGGACGAGGGAGCCGGCAGGATTCTCCATCAGCGGGGACACTCTTGCCATCACAACCGCTCCCCATACCGACCTATGGCAGCGGACATATTATCACTTCCGCAATGACAATGCACCGGTGTTCCAGATGAGGACTCGGGAGAAATATTTCAGTTTCGTAGTCAAGACTGACTTCACCCAAAGTCATCAGCGCTTCGACCAGTGCGGCATCGTGATGTACCTCGACAGTGAGAACTGGCTCAAGGGATCGGTTGAATTCGAGAATGAGGAATTCCAGCACCTCGGAAGCGTGGTCACAAACAAGGGCTATTCCGACTGGGCCACAACCGCAATTCCTGCCGACGTAAAGACAATGTGGTACCGTTTCTCACGACGTGCCGACGATTACTGCATAGAGTGCTCAAACGACGGAATCACATTCAGTCAGATGCGAATCTGCCACATGTATGAAGGAGCTGATGAGATTGCCTTCGGAGTATATGCATGCTCACCGGAAGAATCCTCATTCACAGCCGTATTCACAGACATGAAGATCACGGAATGCGCATGGAAGGCCCATGACGGCCAGCAACCCGACGAGCTCTAAGACAGCTCTGAATCCATAATCCTCTCGACGGCACTGCGCAGAGCAGTGTCGTCTTTTATTATCTCGCGAAGGGCGGTGAGACGGACAGCATTGTCGCTCCACGGAATCCACAGGTGAAGATAGCCGCCGTAGCCGTATTTCTCCCTCAGATGCGACATGGCACGTCCGATATGGCCCTCTCGGTCAAGATTCGGGTAATGTTTAAGTCCGAACTGAAGAGTACGCAGGATTATGGTGTCACCGTCTATGACCCTGTCAGCCTCGGCCACAAGCATGCCGTAAATGCTGCGAGGGGGAGTCTTGCCCGAAGCACGATGGTCCTCAGCCGCCTGAGCGACAGTCTCAATCTGTCCTTCATCAAACCATTTCCTCAGCTGCCTGTCTGCCCTTATGATGACTCCCGAATCAAGATGATGCCTCTCCCTACCGTTGACCAACCCAAGATCATGGCAGGCAGCCGCAGTAAGAAGCATGGCCGGATCGACCTCCGAAGTCCATAGTCCCCTATCCGTCGGCTCGGCAGCCATCCATTCAGCCCTCCCTGCAAGAAGCTTCATCGCCTGTTCCATGACGGTAAGGGCATGATCCTCCCGATGTGCTGCGTCGAACGACGCATAGCGGGGCACTATTTCATCGTATAAATATCTCTTCAGGGTATCTGGAATATCTTTCATAAAGCCATCATTTAAGAAACTGACACAATCTCAGATAAATTTAGCAATAAATGACTATATTTGAAAACTTAAACACTTTTTTATGAAGAAACTCATTCCATTCATATTTCTTCTCGGCATCATCTTCACCGGATGTGAGAATCTGCGTCCGGAAACAATCCGCCCGGGAGACAAGGACACTGTAATCGTGCTGAAGCCTTCCACCGACACCACTGCAACCCCGGAACCTGATCCAGGACCGGAACCGACCCCGGATCCCGGAATCACAGAAAACCCATGCTTTCCCATCAGCCTGAATGATGAAGGACTCAAGTATATGTGGGATTCCGGCTACATTCCTGAAATCACGATCTGCATATCCGAGGAAGAATGGAACAAGCTTCTTTTCAGATATGACGAATTCTCGCACAATGTGGATTATTTCCATGCCGACTTCATATACAAGAAAGGTGATGAGGTGACGGAAATCAAGGACGGAGGCCTCAGGCTTCGCGGAAACACATCGCGCAGAAGGCCGGAAGGGAACGGAGGACAGGCACATGACGCCATCAATCCGGACTGGCATCACTGTCATTTCGGAATAAACTTCAGAAAATTCCACAAGGATGACGAACATACGATAAAAGGTATCCGCAAGATCAACCTGAAATGGTTCAAGGACGACCCTAATTATGTCCGAGAACTGTTCTGCTACGATCTTTTCCGGCGATACGGCATCTGGACGGCTGCACATGACATTTATTGCAGAGTATGGCTGAAGGTCGGCGAAGAAGCCCCTGCATATTTCGGCGTCTATGAAATGATAGAACCTATTGATGACGAATTTATAGAAAGAAGGGTGAACAAGATGTTCGGAAACGATGACGGTTTCCTTTGGAAGTGCGGTTGGGGCGACGGCCCTGCAGACCTCAACGGAGTTGACGGAAGCTGGTCCGTGGATCTGGACAACGGCATCAACTACACCTATGAATTCAAAGGGGATGAAGAAGACTATGAGGCTGCAAAAGCACAACTCGAGCATTTCATACTTAAGCTGCAGGCCGAAAAGGAAGATTTCAGAAGTTGGATAAAGACAGTATGCGACGTGGAGTTCCTTCTCAAGACATACGCAGTGAATGTAGCCGTAGGCATGTGTGACGACCACTGGAACAACGGAAACAACTTCTATATTTATTTCAACTCACGCGACAAGTACGATTATCAGTTCTTCTTCCTTCCATACGACTACGACAACACTCTCGGAACAAGCTGGAATATAGGCATAATGAATGATCCGGGCCGTCAGGATCCTTACAATTGGGGAGATACCGGTCTGCTCATGGAGAGGCTGATGCAGTTCAATGAATTCAAGGACATCTACAGATCCGCACTCCAGGAATTGTCTGATCCGGCAAATGGTCTTATGGACGCGGACTCGAGCATAGAAAGAATCAAGGCATGGCAGTCGCTCATCGGGCCGTACGTCAGCAATGACACAGGCGAGGACATGAGCATCTATGACGAGGCCGCCGGCTGGGGAAATCTGCATGGATACAGGCTGCTGACCACGGGAGGCAACAACTATTTCGAGGTGAAGGCCCAGACCGTGGAAGCAATGTAACAGAAAAATCCCGGAACACCATCATCAGATGTTCCGGGATTCTCTTTTTATCGGAAGGCTGAATTACTCTGCTACTATCTCATACTTGAAGGTACCCTTGATGTCCTTGTAGCACTTTACAGTTGCCTCGTAAACGCCAAGCTCCTTTGCAGCTTCTGCCACTGTGATGTCCTTCTTGTCAACCTCTATACCTGCAGCTACGAGAGCCTCAGCAAGCTGAGCTGTAGTAACTGAACCGTAGATCTTGCCATTCTCGCTGACCTTGACTGCAACCTTGACTGTTGTCTCGGCAAGCTTAGCTGCGAGGGCCTCTGCATCAGCAACAAACTTTGCGATCTTGTGAGCCCTCTGACGAAGATTCTCAGCAAGCACCTTCTTTGCTGAAGGAGTAGCCATGATTGCATAACCCTGTGGGATAAGGTAGTTGACAGCGTATCCTGTCTTTACTTTGACGATGTCGTCTGCGTGGCCAAGGTTAGCCACATCTTTCTTAAGAATAATCTCCATATTGC
>CAYXMV010000073.1:0-10842 GCA_964466235.1 uncultured Muribaculaceae bacterium
GCAAGAAACGCAAAATCAAAAAAGCAGACTTTGTGGCTTCAATGCAAGCATCGGGATTGGAGGGGAAAGTTATTAATAACATCTTCAACAAATTCACAAAGGCAAAAGATAAATGGTATGCGTTTATCGACCAGTCGTTTTTGCCTGATGAGATGAAAGAGGCATTTAAGGTTATCATTGCCGAGAAGTTGAACCAGTTAGCGTAACAACGCAATACTGAATTTATGCGTCGTAGGTCGCTTCGCTTGCTTCGTCCCAATCCCATCCTCAACTCGGACGGTGATAACGGAAAGTTTTTTCGAGCGAAAAATTATCGAAGAGAATTTTTTGCTCGAAAACCCGTGCCGCAAATATCCTTATATAATCCTTCCTTTCGACCTTTTCGTGAGGCAGGAACAGCGAGACTATCCAGAACATGCCTCCTGCAAATACAGACCTGAGCGTAAATATCCCCAGC
The DNA here is from genome assembly GCA_964466235.1 of uncultured Muribaculaceae bacterium. Classification (GTDB taxonomy): domain Bacteria; phylum Bacteroidota; class Bacteroidia; order Bacteroidales; family UBA932; genus Cryptobacteroides. Next base: position 458 of record CAYXMV010000073.1, read on the forward strand.
GGCGGAATGAGCTGTCCGCCGGTAAGGTCCTTGCACAAAATTATGTTGAACCCGAATATAGCATACGCCACAAATGCAGCGACATGTCCTGTCAATGATTTTCCCGAAGCCATATTTCCAATTTCTTCTTACAGACAGCAGGCAACTTCCTTCTCTACAGCACGCCGGATGAATGCGTTTATGGTGATACCGGATTGCCTTGCCAATGCTGCGACCTGACAATGCACTTCAGGAGATATTCTTACATTAAGGCTTCCTGAATAGCTCTTCTGCGGCTCGATGCCCTCCTCGCGGCAGAATTCAAGATAGTCGTCAACAGCTTCATGAAAAGATTCAGTCAGGACCTTCACGCTGTCGCCCTCAAAGTTGACAAGCCCATTGATGCCTTCAACCTTTCCATAGAATACCGAGTCCTTCTCTGAGAAGCACACTGATCCGATATATCCCTTATACTTCATTGTATTCATAACTTCCCCTTGTTTATCAATTCATCCAAAATCTGTTTCATCGCATAAGCCCTGACTATATTGCCCGGATGTGGCCTATGAATCATTATGGTATTTCCTTCATGGTCTTTGAATGATAGTCTTGAACCAGATGTTTTTCCTTTTGTGTTCATAGTGTAGCCTAATAAACCCAACAGCCTCGTCAGTTCATCAAATGTGAAATCTGACGGAAGATTCTTGAATCTTTCAATCAACTTCTCTTTAGTGCTCATATTCAAAAAGCATACAAATGTAACTATTATTTAGTTGCATGCAAAGTGAAAACACATTTACTTTGCATATTTAATGATTTTTATAAATCATCTGCAAAGTTCCGAATGATTATCCGCGTAAAAAAAATTACGCACATAATTGCAAAAAAGTGCCCCACAGGCATCTGCAGGGCACTTGAGGTACTAAAAATTTGTTATTTTTTGTTACAAAATCCGACAAATTCGGACATGGATCGGGATAAAGCGTTGTGCTTTAGAATCCTGTACCTTCTACAAAGAAGGTTATCTCGCACTTGCTGAAAGCGAAGTCAGCAGGTTTGATTGCCGGATCAGGAACTTCAGAATTTATAGCTAAACTTGCAGATGTAAAGCTGTCGGGCAGCAGCGAATTATGGTAAGGCTATTATTGTCAGTCGGTTGGCTGCCAAGGGCTTCCTGAGTTAAAATTTTTCGCAGAAAGAATAAAAATGTCTAACTTTGAAAATTGTACATTTTAAAGACAATATCATGTTCGATTCAAGCGTATATTCAGGCAGGCGTCGCTCACTGCTGGCCCTCATGAGGGAGAAGGCGACAACGGGAATAGCGGTTTTCCTCGGCAACAACGAGGCTCCTATGGCATATCGCGGCAATGACTATAAATTCCGTCAGGACAGCAGTTTCCTCTATTTCTGGGGCATAGACGAGCCGGGGTTTGCTGCGGTCATCGATCTCGACGAGGCGAAGGAGTGCCTTTATGGAAATGATGTTGACATAGACGACATAATCTGGATGGGGCCCCAGCCTTCTGTTGCGTCAAAGGGTGAGCTTGTCGGCTGTCCTTGCACTGCGCCGTTCGCGGCATTTGAGCAGGCTGTATCGGAGGCTGTTGCGAAGGGACGTCCTGTCCACTTCCTCCCGCCTGCGAGATATTGTAATGTCCTCAAGCTGCACGAATTGACAGGCTTTGTTCCGGCAGACATCAGGAGGGTGGATCCGATGAAGACGGACGGCGGACGCCATGCTTCAGAGGAACTCGTGGAGGCTGTCGTGGCTCTCAGGCTTATCAAGGAAGAGTGCGAGATCGAGGAAATCGACAAGGCATGTGAGATCGGTTACCTTATGCATACGGAGGCGCGCAGATGCGTCAAGCCGGGTGTGCTTGAGCAGGAAATCGTCGGCCGTATGGAAGGTATCACCCTGTCGAAGGGATGGGGAGTGTCTTTCCCGACCATCCTTTCGCAGAACGGCGAGACCCTTCATAATCATTCTCACCATCAGATCATCACTCCGGGCCGACTTCTTGTCGTGGATGCCGGAGCCGAGAGCAATACCCACTATGCATCTGATTTTACCCGTACATATCCATGCAGCGGAAAGTTCACCACAAAGCAGCGGGAGATCTATGATATAGTGCAGCAGGCCAATGAGGTTGCCTTCAGCCTGACCCGGCCGGGTACTTCATATTGGGATGTGCATTGTGCGACCGTGCGATATATGCTCGAGCAGCTCAAGGCCCTCGATTTTGTCCGCGGCGATGTTGACGAAATGGTCGGGTGCGGTATCTCTGGCCTCTTCATGCCTCATGGACTCGGACATAACATGGGTATAGATGTCCATGATATGGAAGACCTCGGTGAGAACTTTGTCGGCTACGGCAACGAGCGCAAGCGTTCTCCTCTTCTTGGCATGGGCAATCTCCGTATGGCCCGCAACCTCAAGCCCGGCCATGTGATTTCGGACGAACCTGGAATATATTTCATTCCGGCGCTGATAGAGCAGTGGAAGAGGGAAGGAACAGACAGGGGATTCGTCAATTATGCGAAACTGGAGGATTATTATGATTTCGGAGGTATCCGTCTTGAGGATGACGTGCTTGTGACTGCTGACGGTGCCCGTCGCCTCGGCTCGCAGCGTCTCCCGATCAGGTCTGCTGATATCGAGGACATAATGGCAAAGGAATAACAATGGAAACGGCAATAATGATTCTGGCAATTCTGGCCGGAATGGTCGGTCTGGCCGGCAGCATACTCCCCGGACTTCCGGGAACACCGGTCAGTTGGGTGGGAATGCTCCTTTTATATATATGGGGAACCGGAACCAACGGTGCAGGCGAACCGATGTCCCTGACCACTCTCATCGTATGGGGAGTAGTGGTGGTAGCGGTCTCGGTGATCGACTACGTGGTCCCGATGTATTTCACCAAACTCACCGGAGGCAGCAGATATGCCGAAAAGGGAGCCATGATCGGTCTGGTGGCAGGAATCATCCTCACCCCGATCGGAATGATACTCGGTTCCTTCCTCGGAGCCTTCATCGCTGAACTCCACTGGGGGAAGAAACCGGCCGGTCAGGCCCTCAAGGCGGCAGTCGGCTCCTTCCTCGGATTCATCACCGGCACCGGCATCAAGACCATCGCCGCCTGCCTCATCCTCTGGCAGATAATCATATATGCCTTCTGAAAACAGTCTGTATATGTCATCGACAAGGGTAAGAACAGCAGCTATAGGGCTCGGCAACAGGACCTGCAAGTATCTCAGTTATCTGATGAAAAATCAGGAACTTGCTGAACTTGTCGCCGTTGTCGATAGCGATGCTTCAAGACTCAGGAAATTTCAGGGGATGTATCGGTTGCCGGCCTTGAAATGTTTTGATTCGCTCGACGCCTTGATTTCCTCAGGAACGGAAGTAGATGCCTGCATCATAGGTACGCCGGATACCGTCCATTACGAGCAGACCGTCAAGGCACTGAATGCCGGCTGGCATGTTCTTCTGGAAAAGCCTATGGGTCAGACTGAACATCAGTGCCGTGATATAGTCCGGCTGAGTCAGGAGAAGGGGAAGTTGGTGGCTGTATGCTATGTGCTGAGGTATCATCCGTATTTCCTGAAACTGAAGGAACTTACCGAAAGAAGCGATGTCGGACATGTCATTTCCGTGGACCATACTGAAAATGTGGGTATAGACCGTGCCGTTCATACATTTGTAAGAGGCCCGTGGAACAAGACCGAGATGAACACTTCCGTATTCTTCACCAAGTGCTGCCATGATGTCGATCTGGTCCTTTGGCTTGCCGGCACAGATGTGAAGAGGGTAGTCCCTGTCAGGGGAAAATATGTTTTCAGGCCTGAACTTGCTCCTGAGGGAGCGGCTTCCAGATGCCTTCAGTGCGCAATGGAGCATGACTGTCCATATTCGGCCGTCGATCTGTATCTCAGAAGAAAGGACTGGATCGGAGGATTCGAATCGCGTCCGGATGAGTCTCAGGATGCCATGATTACAAGAATTCTCAGTGATTCACGATACGGCAGGTGTGCATATTGCTGTCCTGAGAATGGTGTTGAGGACTGTCATGTCGCCCTGTTGGAAATGGAGTCAGGCGTTTCTGCAAGGGTAACCATGAATTGCATAACGGAAAAGACCGACCGGGAAACCGTCATCGACTGCGAAAAGGCAGTCATCCACGGTGATGAGACCGTCATCGAACTTGCATATAAGGATGGGAGCGGCAAGGAGGTCTTTGACTTCCGCTGGACCGGGTCTTTGGGATTCCACGCCGAAGCAGACTTCCATATCGTCAAGGACTTTATGGAGGCGATAAAGGAAGGGCGAAGTCACACCAGAACATCTTCTGATATTGCAGTCTTCAGCCATCTTGTCTGTCTGTCGGCAGAATAGTGCTGCGGCCTTGAAAAATTGTGTACGTCGCCGGGGTTCGGGACGTTTCCGGCATCGTGGCCTGAATCGGCGATTTTAGGGAACGATACTCCCCAAAAACATGGAAAAACGGCATTTTGGGCCAGTGTCGTGTCTTTTTTTTGTCCAAACATGGAACGATACTTTTGAGTTATCCGTTTAAAGATGTCTCGACTACGCTCGACATGACAAGTGAAATGAACCCCGAAAGTTTTTTCCTGACTTTCGGGGTTCATGTCATTTTTTAGTCACCTTCTTATATCAATATTATGTTTCAGACGTGATTATGGCAACGTTACCTCAAGCATTTCACCCCCTTGTGAAGGTGCAGTACCAGCAGGGCTGCTATTGAAATAAGCCATGACACTAAATTTAATGTTGCCTGCCGCAGTGGTCAGTTCATGAACATTACGTGGAAGTGCCATATGCCAGTAAATATTATCACCTTCAGCTGTAACGTTAGTACCTACGCTTGTTCCGTTATATTTTATTGAAAGGCTATTGTTTGACATAGTGCCCTCGCTTTTGTAAACTGAAGCTCCTTTGCTTGTCCATGCCCATGAAGCATCTGTTTCGCCTTCGCCTTCAAGAATATAGTAGTAAAGTTTATCGCATTCGAATGTTTTTGGCGCAGCAAAACGAATATATAGATAATCCTTATCAGCTGTTACTTTCAACTCTGTTATTCCTTCAGTTGTTGTGCATGTTGTAACATTTGCATTATTCCATTCAACACTAAGTGGAAGATAATCAGGTATCTCTAATTCACCAATAGGTGTAACAGTTGCTCTTGGAATTGCATTGATGGTGTTCTTTGTTGCACGGTCAGTTAATAATACAAACTCGTTATCTGAAGCGTCAAAACCGGTAACACTTACCTTTAAACCAGCCCAGATAGAACCATCTGAAGGATATGGAAGATATACTTGTGCCTGATTGTTTACAACAGGGACTTTGCGGATAAACTTGCCTTCTGAATCAGTGGTAGCATTAGCGGCGCCAATCTTCCAATAATTAGCTCCATTATCTGTTGTGCCAAGATATGTGCCCCATACTCCACTCAATTTTACTGTATGAGTAAATGCGATTTCAATAGATTCAATTCCATCTGGAATATTGGTGAATGTGAAAAGAGCGGCACCTGTCATGTGCAGAAAAGAATAAGTCTCAGTTCCGCTATATGAACCCATAGGAAGATCAGCAGAAAATGAAGCACTCAGATCCTTGTATTCAGGTATGCTATAATAGTAATTGTTCTCGACTCTTTTAATACCAGAATCAGCAGGGTAAAATGCTTCTTGTCTCAATGTGACATTTTCAGGAATAATGCCGGTGAAAGTAGAAGTAGCACCAGTCTCATCTGCTGTAAAGGTATAGAAATTCTTATCGTTACCCATGATTGAGATCTGATCACCCTTAGTCCATGAGAATTTGCCGTCGGTATCGTCGTATGATGTCTTTGTGTCGGCATCAGCGATGTCGGCAGTGATGGTTACTGTCTTGAAGCCATCTTCAGCAGTGGGGGGGGCAATAGTTTCAGAAGGAATTTCCTTGTTGCATGAAACTGCGAAGCAAGCGGCGAACGCTGCGAAAATAAATGCAAATCTTTTCATGATTGTGTCCTCCTTTTTTTACCAACCCGGATCAAATTCATCTGACCATGTTATGCCCTCGCCGCCTGAACGGCCTGTTGTAGTACTCGAACTGAGTACGTTGCCCTCGAGGCAAAGTGAAATCACATTCACCTCGGGTGTCTGATAAGTTTTTTCGTGTTTCATTTTTGTGGTTTTTATGAATAGTAGTCGTGGCCGGCCCTTTTGGGCCGGCTTCGTCAATTAATTATCATAAAGGGCTTACGGAAGAGTAACCTCAAGCATAGCGTTTCCACGAGCTGGAATTACCCAATAATCAGCCCAGCCATTCCAAAGAATGAATGAAAGGTATGTCTTGCCTGTCGAAGACTTGTAAACATCAACATAGCTGCGTGGGAACTTCATCTCCCAACATACCTCAGTATCGGTGCTGGTTGTTGTGTAGTCATCAATATAAACACGGTCACCCTCAACCGGATACCATCTCATCTTAGTGAGCTGGCCATTCTCGCCGAGTTCACACTTGTGCTCCTGAAAGTAGATATCAGTTCCTGTTGTTGTCCACATCCAACGCACTTCTTTCTCACCTTCTCCATCAGTAAGATGGAAATCAAGATAGTCAGCTCCGAATGGAGTCTCCTTAGTTGCTGTCAGACGAACATAGAGGTAATCAGCATCAGCATATGCCTTGAGTTCCTTGAATCTAAGGTCATCAGTCGCATCAGCACCATTTGTAAATGATGCAGCAGTCTCCCAAGGGTCAACTGCAGGTGTTTCACCTGGCTTGTAACCCGGAGTCATGACCCAAACCTTTGCATTAGTCTTGTCGAAATATACGTCATAAGCACCTTCCGGGGCTTCAAGAGCAATGTTTTCTCCTCCTGCTGTAAGGGAAATCTCTGTATTGGCCTTCTGCATCACATTCTTTTCAGGATATGCATATCCATCCCATGTACCGGTCTCGACTATCTTGAACTCAATCACATTGTAGTCACCACCATAACATGTAGAATTCCATACCAATTGAACATTCTTCGCAACAAGATAATTACCTTCTGCAACCATAAGACCACCCTCATAGTTATTTACCCATGGATGATCCTGAATCGTTCCTACGACTGTATAGGTTACCTCCACAGGCTCCGGAGTCTGAGGTTCCTTCTCACCAGGCTTGTACCCCTGCTCCATCACGTAAACCTCAAGATTCTCAAAGCTGAAATATACATCATAAGTGCCTGCTACACCGTTGAGTTTGATGTCGGCTGCATCAGCGCCATGGTTTGCCTTTGAGTACTCTGCTGTAACAACTGTGATCTTGCCGTTCACAACGCCTCTCTCCGAACCTGGAGCAACACCGATATTGGTGGCATCATCCCAGCTTGCGTTTGCGCGGATCTTGAATATAAGCTCGCTGAACTGAGCACCCTTGGCTACAATCCATTCGCCGTCCTTAGTCATTGGGATATCTGAAGCCCACGAATTGTCAACGAACATTCCCATCATACCCCAACTGTTTGTATCAACATCCGGCTCCGGTTCCGGCTCTGGCTCCGGTTCTGGATCAGTGCCTGTGACGCCGGCCTGCGACACCTTCACTGTCGCCGAAAGATCACCTGCCTTGACAGTCACATTGGCTGTACGTGCTTCCTCCGAAGTGTTCGCCTCAACCTCGACAGTCACGCCGACAGCTTCATCTGACGCGTCACCGCTTGCAGGATTGACAGTAACCCAGGCTGCATCTGCAGTTGCTGTCCATGCCTGATTCGATGTAACATTGAATGTAGCCTCACTCGCCACAGCTGCGACAGAAATGTCCGTCTTATCCACTTCGAGACTCGGTGTCACCGGAGGTAAATCCTCGGTACACGCAACGGCTGCTGACAATGCCAGCATACCGATCAAAAAATGCTTGATTTTCATAATGATTATAATTTGGGTTATTAGTGTAGTTACATATCAACAGTTTACTAAAGTTTCCTGACGATCCCGCACATCTGATCTTACTGCTCCTCCATGCTCTTGAGAAGCTTGTACTATTGAAGTCGGATTCCGAGGCCGACCATGCCGAAAGTAGTCGCGGCCGACATATTCAGTTCAGCAATACCATAGACTCTCCCTTTGCCGAACTGAATGCCGACAGGTGCGACATACGGCAGAGGTATAGGAAAGGCAAAAGACACTCCTGCTCCGAGAGCAGAGTACATGCTGAAAGATTCACGGACAATCCATTTGTATCTGACAGAAGCACAGACTGCACCATAGACATCTGTCTCGCGCTCTTTTGATACTGGAGCGGCATTCCAATCATAGTTATCATGACTCGGCTCGGCAGATTCCATTCCGGGTAATGCCGGATATTGAATCGCATCAAACGACGTCAGATGAATGTTTGCCATCGCATTGACCTCCCATCTCTTGCTCCATGCGAAAGTGTATCCGATATTCAGACCGGGCTGAAAATGTGTCTCTAAGAGTTTTCCATTGGCTTTATAATGTTCTACTTTCTCATGCATCCATGGAAATTCCAGATCGAAAATTATACTCGGATAACCTGTAGTGATTTCTATCGAGTGCTGAAACGTGTTTCTCTTAGAATCACGGTCGCGGGCAACCGCGTCTTGAGTGGCGCACAATATGATTAATAGTAGGGGTATAAACTTCCATTTCATAGTAATTAATATGTTACTCTGTGTTCATCGTAAAATGTTGTAAAATTAGTGCTAGGACTGATGCTAGGTTTGTCATAACTGAAAACAAGTATATTATTCCATTCATTGTCACTATTGGAATCTCCCTTTGTTACTGGGGAATCTGACCTTATACAGTCTGAAGCGAACCAACCGTTGCTGCTACCACCCCATCCCCAATTACAATGAATCAATGTTTCGTTGTTATCCTTCTTTATTCCATCAACAACCCAATAGTGACTGTTACTTAATGATGATAATGACCAACCGCACATAAGAACAGGCTTATTTGCAGTGAGCATATCAACGATTGTATTAATTTGCGTGGAGGTTAAATAATTTTCTTTAACTTTTTCAACATTTGTAAATCGTAAATCTTCGAGACAATTTACTAAAGCATTGGGCATAGTTCCTGTTCCTGTCCATTTTTTAACAATATTGCTAAGTGTATAGTAGATAGCGGAACTTATTTTATATCTTGTCCGATAGAATTGTATGTTATTAGAAACAGTTGGTGTACCATGGTCATTTATGATATCAGAATCTATTTTTGTAAGTAGATTCAAAAGTTGTGAATTATCCAATGTGTTTGGTATGGTACTGCTATTGGTGAAGTAATCTGCAACATTGATATATACTGCTCTTCCATCAGGAAAATAATAAAGAATTCCACTTCCATCTTTTGTGTTCAGGTTGTTGTAACTTAAAAGTTCCGTATCAACGACCAACCTGGTAGGCTTTATGTATGACATGACAGTGGACACGGCAACAGCGCAACATCCGCAACTAACAAATTTGTTGTTATTTTTATGGCAATAAGTACGATGTTGACTATAATTATAGTTATCGGCGAGCAACGGTAAAATCTCCGTTGTATAATCCGATTTGGTTTGTATCGATTCGTCTTGCCCATGTCCAAACAGAGCTCCTTTGACACACATTGACAATAGTATGTTAGGAGATGTTCCGGAGCCAAGAAGATCCTTTGCTAATGAATTTTCAAATGATTCATCAGAGGGATTAATCTTTGGCGACATGATATTGTCCCAGTTGGTATTACCTTTTTCTACAACAGCAACTATTGGGGCGATTTCAGAATTTGCGCCTAAAACAGCAAATCCCTCTTCATCTTTAAAATTTATCAAGTATGCTATAGGTTCTTGATCTTCAGACTTAGTTATACAGTTTTCGCCATAATATGGAATAACAGATGAACAGACTCTTTCTTGTGAACTTGATGTTGATTTCAGATCAACATCGGAAAGAAAATCATATAGTTTTGTTAGTGCCTCATCAACCGAGACAATTGTTTTTGCTACCTCGCAAGTCTCATTTTCAGTCACTAATATTTCTGTTTTTGAACATGCTGCGCAAAGGAATAACGATAAAGTAAAAAAGATAAGTGTCTTCATATGTTATATTTTAGTTATCTGTCTTGTTTTGATAAAACAAGACACAGCATTATATCAACAGTTTACTAAAGTTTCCTGACGATCCCGCACATCTGCTCATACTGCTCCTCCATGCTCCTGAGAAGCTTGTACTGTGCGTGGGTGCGGACGAGATTGTGTTCGGGATATGCGATCTTGTAGTATTTGTCGCCGTCGATGTAGTCCATGAGGAAGCGGAGCACCTGCTCGAATGTGATGTACCTTGCGGAGAATGCAAGATAGTCGAGCTCGCTCTGAACCATCGATGCCTTCTGCTCGTGGA
>CAYXMV010000074.1:0-10806 GCA_964466235.1 uncultured Muribaculaceae bacterium
TACCAGTACTGAGATATACGATTTCCTCAGAATGATATTTGCACGCATAGGGCGTACCTATTCTCCTGTGACAGGTGAGGAGGTGAAATGTCATACGGTGAATGACGTGATGTCATATGTTTTCGACGGAGATACATCAGCGGTATATGTACTTGCTGACCTTCAGTGGGATGAGCGTCCGGACAAGGTGGAACTGATGCTTCAGCTCAAGGAGGAGGGATATTCGAGATTCTTTTCAGACAGGGTCATCCGTATTGAGGAGGTCATGAAGATGGCGGAAACGGGGGAGTACCCGTCGGGACTATACCTGCTGATCGACCGTCTCAGAATTTCGGACATTGATGAGGATCTTAAGACCAGGCTCCATGCTTCCATAGATACGGCTTTTGACAAGGGCGAAGGAGTGATGCTTGTCAGGAAGGAAACCGGTGGAGAGGTGGCGCTCAGACAGTTCATCAACCGCTTCGAAGCGGATGGAATGAAGTTCGAGAAGCCTGACGAGTACCTTTTCAGTTTCAATAGCCCTCTCGGGGCATGTCCTGTGTGCGGTGGTCTCGGCCAGATAATCGGCATCAGCGAGGATCTTGTGGTACCTGACAAGAGCAAGACCATTTATGACGGGGCCATAGCATGCTGGAGAGGAGAAAAGATGGGATGGTTCAAGGATCATCTTGTCAGGAACTCGGCGCGCTACGGCATCCCTATCTTCGAGCCTTACTGCAATCTCAGTACTGAAGTCAAGGATCTTATATGGAAGGGGCACGCGGCTGAAACAGAGGAGGACTCAATCATAGGACTCAATGAATTCTTCAGATGGGTAGAGGCCAACCGCTATAAGATCCAATACAAATATATGCTCAGCCGATATTCCGGAAGGACCGTGTGTCAGGCATGCGGGGGCAGCAGACTGCGCAAAGAGGCTCTTTATGTTAAGGTGGGAGGAAAGACCATCCATGAATTGCTTTGCATGAATGTGGATCAGCTTCTGGATTTCTTCGGCCATATCGAAATTACTGATTGGGAACATCAGATTGTCGATAAAGCGATAGAAGAAATCGTGTCGAGACTTCGTTATATAAGCGATGTAGGACTCTCATACCTTACTCTCAACCGTACATCCAATACATTGTCAGGCGGTGAGAGCCAGCGCATCAATCTTGTGACGGCTCTCGGCAGTTCGCTTGTGGGCTCCCTATATATCCTTGATGAACCGAGCATCGGTCTGCATCCGCGTGATACCGACAGGCTCATTTCGGTGCTGAGACGCCTACGTGACATAGGCAATACAGTAGTGGTTGTTGAGCATGATGAAGAAATCATGCGTGCTGCCGATCTTCTCATAGATATTGGGCCGAAAGCCGGAATAAACGGAGGTGAGATCGTGTTCAAGGGACGGATCGGCGACTCCGTTGACCGGGGGGCTCTCGACCGTTCCCTTACCTTGCAGTATCTCGGCGGTGAACGTGGCCGTTATGTCAGGTCAAGACGCAGTTCTGACTATAGTATAACTGTGGAAGGAGCTATGGAACATAACCTCAAGGATATAAATGTAAAGTTCCCGCTGAACGTACTCACTGTGGTGACGGGTGTCAGCGGCAGCGGCAAGTCCTCGCTTGTGGGCGCCATCCTATATCCGGCCCTTTACCGTCATCTGAATCAGGCCGGTTCCCCTCCCGGCACATTCCGTGGCCTGTCGGGCAATCTTGACCGCATAACTCAGGTCGAGTATGTGGATCAGAATCCGATAGGCAAGAGCTCACGTTCCAATGCAGTGACCTATCTCAAGGTTTATGATGACATACGTAAGCTTCTTTCAGATCAGCAGTATGCCAGGATGAACGGACTGACTCCTTCTCACTTCTCATTCAACATCGACGGAGGCCGATGCCCTGAATGTCAGGGTGAGGGGTTTGTGAAGATAGGCATGCAGTTTATGGCTGATGTGAGCATGGTATGCGAATCCTGCGGCGGCAAAAGATTCAAGCCGGATATTCTGGAAGTACGTTACAAGGGGCTCAACATTGACGATATTCTCAATATGAGCGTAGAGGAGGCGATCGCTTTCTTCGGGTCTCAGAACGATTCAACGGCCAAGAGGATTGCTGAAAGGCTTCAACCGCTGGTGGAGGTCGGACTTTCATACATCAAGCTCGGGCAGAGCAGCAGTACCCTTTCCGGAGGCGAGAGCCAGCGTATCAAGCTTGCGTACTTCCTTTCTCTCAATGAGGCCGGTCCTAAGAACAAGGAGCAGAAGATACTCTTCATCTTTGACGAGCCGACTACAGGACTCCATTTCTATGATGTAGAGAAACTTCTCAAATCATTCGATGCTCTTCTTGCAAAGGGACATACTATAGTGGTTGTGGAGCATAATCTCGATGTTGTACGTGCAGCTGACTGGGTGATAGATCTCGGGCCTGAGGCTGGTGATGGAGGAGGCCATCTGGTCTTTGCCGGCACTCCGGACAATCTCAAGGACTGTAAGGCATCGCATACAGCGCGCTATCTGAATCATCTTCCTGCGGAAGATTTACCTCTATAAAGTATAGTTCCGCCTCATTCACAGGGGCTCCGGCCTCCATATATATAAGGCCGCTTCCTGCCCCTTCGAGTATAAGTGTCACTCCGTGACCATCCTCGTCTATGATATAGTCATATATGCCTTCGGCCTTGTCGGCTTCAAGGTATTCTTTTCCAACATCGAAAGGGGCATTGGGCGGAAAAACCTCACACCACAGCCTCACGGTATCGCCAATGTCCCCTCTGATGTATTTATCTTCCGGATATGACCTGAAATATGGAGGATCGAATCTGCCGGTGACATGACATGAGGATTTGGCTCCTCCTCCGTCAAGACTCATGCATGATATTGTGCACGAACCTTCTCCGCGGGATGTTACCATTCCGTATTCCACGGTGGCGACGGAAGGGTCTGAACTGCTCCAGACAACAGATTTCTCATACGCATGCCCGGGAAACAAGGTTGCATCGATTCTGACAGACTGCCCCGAATAATTAAAATCCAGGGACTGATGACTCAGTATTATTTCCTGAACGAAACTATGCAGGCCTTCCTTATCCACCCTCCAGCTGTTTTCGTTCAGTCCGTCATCCATAGGGCTGACGGTAATCATGTAATGACAGTTTCTTTCAATCCCTTCAATATCTCCAGGGCAGAAACGATAGACTAACGGCTTGTCTGTGCAATACAGACTGTCCGACAGGTATTCAGCCTCTATTTCGACGTATGAAGCAAGACTTCTCTCTGTCTCCATGTTTTCGAGAAGATACAGACATATTTCCCCGCTCAATCCTTCGTGATCACATGAATTCAAGACTTCAGTGTCACTTCTCTCAAACCCCTTTTCAAAGGCATCTGCTGCATCCTCCATCCGGTTTTCACGGAACAGGAGGGCTTCGGCCGGACAATTCCCGATCCTTATCCTCTGCACATTCATCTCCACATCTTCAGACAGGTCGCTGCGGTCTATCCTTATGCTTATCTTTGACATTATTCTTTTCAGACACAAGCCCACCGATGTATCTCCTCTGACTTCCATATCTTCCATGAAGGCCGTCATTGGGATTCCATCTGCATAGTCGTAAGGACCTTTCATCCTATGCTTAAGCCTGAACATTTCTTCAATGCTTCCGGCTTCCGGAAAACTATCCAGGTTTGAAAATGCAAAGACCGAATATTTCTTCCCTGTCTGTAACTGGACTTCTGCAGAACCATCGGAGAACCTGATGCTGCACTCCCTGTCTCCGTCGTCATCAAATATCATGATTCCGGTTTCTCCCAACCGCTCCTCATCAGGAAGAGATGTCTTCCCGTATGGAGACATGTCATCCCTTCTGAAGGTGACCGTTGCCGTTTTATGCCTTTTCATTGAATCGTCTTCATCGATGGCTTCTGTGCAGCCGAGACATAAGGCTGCCGTCACAAGCATACCGAATACTCTTTCTCTGTCCATTTCTTTACCTCCAATGCAATTGTCATATCCGCCTTCCGTACGGTAAGGTCCGGATTCTTTGTCCCTTTTCCTGTAATGACTATGTCGTATGTATATATGCAGTTCCTTTCTATTCCTATATCAGTGTCATCTCGTCCGACATTCACGCTCCAATAGCAGCTCTCTCCATATATGTTGCCTTCCAGTGTGAGTCTTGTGAAGGGGGAGCCGGGGCTTTCTTCCGTACAGGTGTTCGGATAGCATCTCAACCTTATATCAGGATATACGGTTTCTCCTGAATCGATGTCCCCATACCTCCTGTACAGAAGGTCCGGCTCTGTCATTGCCTCCATGTCGAAGGAACTGAGACCTCCCATGTTGATGATACGCTCCGGCATAACGGTTCCGTCGGTCTCAAGACCGCATTGAGCGTTGACATTTATCAGATATGCCTTCATGTCTCTGATACCTTCATCTTCATAGCTTTTCCCGGAAAAGTCGCATGTGACCGACCTCAATATCACCTCGGAAGTGACCCTCTCGAGCTCTACCTCAGCCTTCTGCATATCCCCAGCGGTGAATCCGTGCGTGCCTGTCATCAGCGGATATTGCCGCATCTCATTCTCAAGAGATGCTCTGAAACTGGCAATAGACTCGTATGAGTTCACATACATCCAGTCGCTCCTGCTCCATTGACCGTTTGCACATACAAACAGTATCCTGTCTCCATGACGGGATGCGATATAAGCTTCATTTCCTTCGTAATCGTCTAACCTCTGATATGAATCAAGAGTCTGAATCTCTCCATCCTCGAAGGTAAACAGATCCAGCGTATTTATCGAGCAGTTTCCGCTTCCTAAACCTATTTTGGTTTCCACTACGTCTGTCTCCGCTTCTGTGGTCTCGTCGATATTGTCATCTGTCATCTCCTTACGACAACTGCACAAGGCCGGGAGCATAGCAATGATAACGCCCAGAATGGGCAGAGACTTGTTTATGTAAAACGAATGAGCAGATTTGTTGAATTGTAATAGAATCTCCCGACCTATGTCTGCAGTGTTTTTCATATTCAGAATATTATGCTGATACATATTGATATGTTGTCTTTGTCTTTCACTCCGTTCATGCAGGACGATATCAGGTCAATGTCCCATGATATGTCTGCGTGTATCATCTTCCAGATCCGGAACATATAGCCTGCGCCGGCTCTTATGTCGGCTCCGTCTCTGTCCCCGCAGCGATATCCGAGCCTGAAATATGCTCCTTTGAAACTTTTGTCCGGCCAATATGCCGCCGATACGGTTCCTGTGAATAAACTGCCCGTTTCATTGATGTCGGCCTCTTTCCCGAATTCCATATAATGGTCTGTCTCTTCCGTGCTGTCAGCCTTCCTGAGGATGCCTGCCGCAACCGATACCTTCCCTTCCACAGACCAATGGGGCGAGAAGGAGAGGCCTATGCTGATGCCGGCTATCCTGTCGAGGATTGCAGCCGACGGGCAGAATCCGAAAAGAGCCTTTATGTCATTCTTCTCTCTTTCCATTGTCTGCGCTGTAGCACACAGACAGATGATAAGCCCTGCCAATGTCAATTTCATCCGTCCCATCTTTTTTCGGCAAAGCTATGGCGTAATTTTCGGACGATTGCCCGATATAAAAAAAGATTGATCGGTTTTTTCTTTTTTTTATGGTTCTTATATTTTTTTTAATGACGTAAAGATTTTTTTTATGTGTATAAAATTTTTTTTAATGCATGAATCATCAAAATAAATCTTATCTTTGATCTCTTTAAACTTGACTACTATGGGAATTTTAGGATCATTCAAGAGGATTTTTGAAAAGAAAAGACAGTTTCTTCCGTTTTTTGCCCAGCAGGGTACTTATCTTCTTCATGCTGCAGGTACTTTATGCCAGATGACCGAGACAATGGCGGGTTCCGACTGGCGTAAATATGAAAAGGAAATCAAGGCCTGTGAGGTGCAGGGTGACGCTCTTCTCGCCGAGTTCAACGAGGCTCTCAGAGAAAATCTCCTTTTTACCCTCAGAAGAAGCGATCTGCAGACAATAGCCATGCATATAGATGAGTTTCTCGATACGATAAATGATTCGGCAAAGACCATCACCCTCTATATGCCCCAGCGAATCGATTCACAGATCCGTGATCTTGCGGCTTACATCAATGCTGAAGCCGATGCATTGAAGAAGATGCTTTCATATTTTGACGATATAAAGAAGAATTATGCGCAGATAAATATGCAGTGTGAGCGTATCACTGAGCTGGAGCATGCTGCAGATGATGTTTTTGCAGAATATATAGGCTTCATTTTCACTCATGACAAGGATGCTATCGAGATCATGAAGTACAAGAACATTGCAGAGGCCTTCGAATCGGCTACCGATGCTGCCAAGGTCGTTTCCGATACAGTGAGAAAGATGATCCTGAGATACGTAGAATAAATGCGCATTGCCTTTTCCCATAGTCGTTTTCCTGCCGGAGGTGCCGAGAGAATCACTGTTGATATTGCCCGCTATCTTAAGACAGCGGGAGAATACGAGGTCTTTGTCTATGCCTCAAGGATTCCCGATTCATTGCCTGCAGGTCTTTCAGATATTCTGACAATAAGAAAGTTACCTTCTTCGGCCTTTCCTAAGCTGAGGGCAAGGGCCGTGGAGAAGCTGATTGCCGATGACAGTATAGATGTAATCGTACAGGTGTCCAAGTCTTTGCCTGACATCAACGGAATCAGGCGCCGGACCGGGTGCAAGGCTGTTGTCGCATGCCATGGGGCTCCTTTCTGGCAACGTCATGTCATTATGCACCGCAGGCAGAAAGGTCTTTTCAGGAAACTGTTATGGCATATCTTCAATCGGAAGAGGTTTGCAGACGGAAAACTGGCCATGAAGATGGCCGTCGAGCGGACCATGCGGGACTATGAGGGCTGTGACGCCTATACTGTTCTGTGCGAGGCATATAAGAAAGAGACAGAAGAGGTTCTTTGCCTGAATCCTGATGAATCCCATATCCATGCTGTTGAAAATCCTGAATATATTGTTCCCAAACCTTGTCTTCATAAGGAAAAGATCATTCTTTTCTGCGGCAGGCTCGAGAACTGGTCAAAGAGACTTGACAGGCTCCTGAGGATATGGAAGCGCGTGCAGGACAGGCTTCCTGACTATAGACTTCTGATTGTCGGTGACGGCCCGGACGGTCCGATGCTGCGTCGTATGGCAGATGAACTGCAGCTTATCCGCGTGTCTTTTGAAGGGTACAGGCCTGATACCTCTGAGTATTATGAAAGAGCCTCAGTCGCAGTTCTTGTTTCCGAGACTGAAGGATGGCCTCTTGCCTTGACGGAAGGACAGGCTCATGGATGTGTATGCGTTGCGTTCGGATGTACGTCTGGTATCGTTGATATACTTTCGCCGGACATGGAGTGCGGCTTCATCGTCAGTCCTGGGGATGAAGAAATGTTCGCCAAGCGTCTGTGCGACATCGCATCGATGACCGAAGATGAACTGATTAGGATCAGAAAGGCGGGGATTGTCAAGAGATCGCTATATTCTCCTGAGATCATAGCTGAGAAGTGGAGATTATTGTTTGATTCACTCGTGAATTAATTCTATCTTTACGGCCTGTTGCTGCAGACTGTGCCGGCCTGATGCCGATTCTGCATGTGAAACATTAATTCAGATGGACTAAAATGGATGTAGTAATAACTTATGTGAACGGTAATGATCCGGTCTGGAAGGAGGATTACAGGAAATATACGGATGTACCTGTAATGGAGAAGCGTTTCCGTGATTGGGGAACACTTAAATATCTCCTCAGGGGCATAGAGACGAAGATGCCTTTCATACGCAATGTGTATCTCGTGGTCTCCCATCCTTCTCAGGTGCCGGAATGGGCGGATACATCAAATCTTAAGGTTGTCCTGCATAAGGACATCATTCCGGAGGAGTATCTTCCGGTATTCAACTGTACTCCGATAGAGATGCACCTTCATAAGATAAAGGATCTGGATGAGGAATATCTTTATTTCAATGATGATATGTTTCCGGTAGCTGACTGTCGTCCGGAAGATTTCTTCCGCGACGGGAAAGGGGTCATAGGTATGTACAGGCATTACCTTGCACCAGGAATGTACAAGAGAGTATGCCGCAATTCGGACCGGGGAGCACGCAAGGCTCTCGGGCTCCCGCGGGCCTTTTATTTCATGCGTCCTCAACATATCTGTTCACCGATGTTGAAGAGCGTATGTGAAGAGGTTTATGAGAAGGTAAAGGAAGATATTCTTGAAACGACAGCATCTCGTCTGCGTACTGACAGCAATCTGTGCCAGTATCTTTTTGTTGATTATATGTATTATAAAGGTCTTGTAATTGATGAGAAGATTTCCAACAAGCATTTCTCCGTAGCTATTGCTTCTCCTGAAAAATTGAAGGATTTCTTGCACGCTCCTGATCGTAATATGGTGTGCATCAACGATGTGCGTTTGAGTGAGGCGCGGTATGAGGTACTGCATGAGGCGATACTCAGTGCGTTTGAAGCCAAATTTCCTGTAAAATCCAGATTTGAACTCTGATGAGTGATTATAGAATTTCCTTGATCGTCCCTGTCTATGGTGTCGAGCGTTACATCAGGCAGTTCGCCGATTCTGCCTTAGGGCAGACGTATGATGACATCCAGTTCATCTTTGTAAACGATGGTACTACTGACCGGTCCATGCAGTTGCTTGATGAACTTATAGCCGAAAAATATACTCGTCTTACAGACAGAATCCTTATCATCAATAAAGAGAATGGGGGACTGCCATCTGCCAGAAAGGCCGGTCTGGATGCGGCTAAGGGTGAATATATCCCTTTGCAGATTCTGATGACTGGCTGGAACCGGATGCCGTGTCAAAGGTGATGTCAAAGGCTGACGAGACAGGAGCTGACGTTGTGTATTTCGATATAGTCAAGGAATACGGGCATAAGTCAAGCATCAAGAGGGAGCGTGACTATACAGTCGAGACAAAACGTGACTTCATTGTCACATCTTCAATTACAGATCGCAGGGATATGCAGTGACGAAGTGTTTCAGACGCAGCCTGTATGAGGAGAATACGATATATTTTCCTGAACTCGGGATGCATGAGGATATATATTTGATGTCACAGATTCTTTTCTATGCGGATTCGATTGTTCATTTGCCGGAAGTGCTGTATCATTACCGGAAAGACAATCCTGATGCAATGTGTGCACAGGACAGGCGACACAGACATTTCAATTCCGATGTCAATCTCCTTGGTCTGTATGAGAGATACCGTGAGCGGATGGAAGGAAGTCCGATTGAGGATGTCGCCGGAGGCATAATTCTTAGAGCCGGATGGCACAGCCTGATGCACGATTTCAGATTCTTTGACAGATACAGTTATCTGGCCGGAGACATCAGAAGGGCCCGCCTCAGCATCAGATACCGTACCCCATTGTTATTCCAGCTCTTGGTCAAGGCTTATGCCTTGTTCAGATGAACGGCCTGCTGACTTGCATGAATCTTCAATCTTTCTGACGATGTTCATATTGCTTGTCGAGAACTTTCTCGCGAACAATTTACCCGAGGAAATCAGGGCTTCATAGTCAGTGTCCTGCCATGTATATGGATTCCCACGTTTCCAGTCGATATTGTACAATGAGCCTCTGTCATTGTTCTCAATATTGAGATGCCGCATGAGAGTGGGTTTGTAAAGTTCGTATCCGCAGAACGCATACCTGAAGTGCCTGTGTATCCATACCTTATGTTCCAATATCCTGCCGACAAATGATGAGGTGAAACTGCCCCAGTTCGATCCCATCCAGACTTCTGTCCCTCTGTTCCACTTTATTCCTAAGAGCTTCTGAAAGGCCAGTATGACAGTGGTCATCAGGTTTCTTCTTTTTGTGATGAAGAAATATCTGTGATGCATGCGTTTCTTGAATTTTCTGTCAGCGGGCCAGATTCCTATATACTCATATCCGCTGTTTCTGTCAAACCATTGCAGGATCTCCTCTATCGGCTTGAGGGGAAGATCTACCCCTGACATGAGGTGATAGTATGAGTAACTGCCCTGCGAGTATGCTGTTTCGAACAGTTTCATCTCACTCTGAATCAGAGAATAGTGACCCCATTTTACATCAATGCGGTCCTCTACGAAACGGATTTTGGAATTCTTGGAATTTATATCGCTGAACATGTTGATGTCCGCCTTCCTGTCGATATGGATATAAATGTCGCATCGCGGATGGTCAAGAAGTGATATTAGTATCTTCAGAAGTTCGGGCTCGTTATGAGCGATTATCAGAAAGGCATGTCTGTCCATCATGTAAGATCGTTTGGCCTGTAAATGTAGGGATACTTTTTGTCATCTGCGATTTTTGGGGCTCCATAATAAACAAACCCACTGAATCTCAGTGGGCTTGTTGCTATGGTTACGCTCCGAAGTTGTCGTAAAGGATGTTTTCCGGTGGTACTCCGAGTGAGTCGAGGAGGTTTACAACCGCGCCGACCATCATAGGAGGACCGCACATGAGGTAGAGTGCATCTTCCGGATTCTCGTGCTGCTTGAGATAAGTTTCGAACATCACATTGTGGACGAAGCCTGCCACGTATGGAACGCCAGCTGCATCAGCCTCAGGGTCCGGTCTGTCAAGAGCAAGGTGGAACTTGAAGTTAGGGAATTCCTTCTCGATTGCATGATAGTCATCGAGGTAGAATGCTTCCTTAAGCGCACGTGCGCCGTAGAAGAAGTTGACCTTTCTTGAAGTCTTCTCTGTCTTGAAGAGATGCATGATGTGGCTTCTCATAGGAGCCATACCTGCACCACCGCCGACGAAGA
>CAYXMV010000075.1:0-10524 GCA_964466235.1 uncultured Muribaculaceae bacterium
AACAGATAAATGTACGACGGCCAGCGTGGGTGCCGATGAGTTCATATTTCGGGAATGTCTCTTCTACTTTTTGTCCCGCACGATAGCAAGTCTTGCTGATTGGTTCATTGAATCCACAAAGTTCACATAGATCCTTGAGATAGTAATTCATCTTCTGGTTTGTGATTACTGTATGCAGGCATTGATGATCTTGGACGAAACTCCTTTGGAATTGGTGTAGCGTGCCTTTACTCCGTGACCATCTTCCCATGCTTCGGTGGCGCAGTTGTAGCCTATTCCGGTCATGAATCTTGTTGAGCCGATTGAGATGGATACTCGGATCGGACATTCGCCTTTCTTGTTGGGCACAGGGTAGAGGTAGAAGCCTACTGGCATAGTATTGTGTTTGTTTTTCGTTACAAAAACGGTATCTTTGCAGTTCTTTTGCATTATCTATGGGCGAACAGAAAAAGTGGCATGCGATACGAGTGACGTATTCGAGAGAACTGAAGTTCCAGACCCAGCTCAATGAGGCCGGGTTTGAGACATTTGTTCCGATGTGCCGCAAGAAAGTCGAGAAGGATGGCAAACGCCGGACCGTGATAGTTCCCGCTGTCGCAAACCTCTGTTTCGTAAAGTCTTCCAGAAAGGAACTCCGGGATTTCATGGAATCGTTGGGCGAGGCGTGTCCGGCCCGCTTCATCTGGGACAGGACTACCCGTAACCCGATTACTGTTCCCGACAAGGCTATGGAGGACTTCATGACGATAAGCCGTACCATGTCCGATGAGATCCTGTATCTCAAGGAAGTCTCAGCCAGACTCAGGGAAGGCCAGAAGGTCCGCATCGTGGAGGGACCGTTCAAAGGAGTGGAAGGTATTGTGGTAAGAATCAAGAAGTCCCGCCGTGTCATGGTGGAGCTCCCCGGCATGTTCGCAGTAACGACTAATTTCATACGCCCTCAGGATCTTGAACTTGTCTGAACCTGAGCTGATTACGGGGGGGGGTAAAAAACCTATCTTTTCTTTTTATTTTGGCGCATTTTGACTATATTTGCAAGGTTTTATGTATATAACGATGCAGAATTGTCAGATGCTGCTGGATAGCGCATTCCGATTTTGCCTTAAGAAGAGGCCGATTTCTTTCTTTATGTCGCGCGGAAAATGAGTTTCCGGGTGACCCTTGTCGCATCGTTATCTTAATCTAACTTCTTGAAACTTACTGGAATGGGAAAAATTCAGAAATTAGTTGACAAACTTCATCTTGACAGATATTTCAGTTCGAGACTGATACTTGCGATTGACCTTTTCATTTCGCTTTCAGCCTCCATCTGCTCATTGATGTTCATCAAGACTCTTCTTTTCAGGTCGCTTGTGACGATTGACTTTATCCTTGTGTGGCTGTCGGCTTCATTGGTGATGTCATTCATCATGTTCTACATGCTCAAGACCTATCGCTCGATAATACGTCATTCCACCCTTCGCGAATTCGCCAAACTCTGTCTGGCATCAGTCGGAAAGGTTGTGTTTATGGGAGCACTCGTCATGCTGCTTCCATACGGAATCAAGGCGTATATCTTCTTCCTCATGGTGCTTGACCTCATCCTGACCATCGTGTTCCTTCTTCTGGTGAGAGTGGCGATGATCGTGATGTATGATATTCTCCGTAACAAGGTCAGAGATTCGAGAAAGAGGCTCAATGTGATGGTCTATGGATCCGATGAGAAGGCAGTAGCCATTGTCAAGAGGCTTCAGAGCTCGCCTCATTATAGCACCATCGGCTATCTCGAGTACGGTCAGAGGCTCAGGGGTCAGAGGATAGACGGGCTCAAGATATTCTATTTCGAGAGGATTGAGGACATAACCCTCTTCCGTGAGAGGTTCTTCCTTGACGGAATCCTTTTTTCGAGGGAAATAGATGTGAAGAAGGAAGAGCAGAGGCTGCTGGAATATTGCCAGGAGAACAATGTCAAGGTGCTTGTGTCTCCGAGCATCGATGAGGTGGTTGACGGGAAGGTAATGAGCAACTCTATCCGTGAAGTAAAGATTGAGGATCTTCTCGGAAGAGATGAGATAAAGATTTCGATGGACGAGATCAAGGCGAATTTCAAGGGAAAGACAGTCATGGTCACAGGTGCTGCCGGTTCCATTGGATCTGAGCTCTGCCGCCAGATAGCCACATTCGGTGTCGAGCGTCTCATACTGTTCGACAACGGTGAGACTCCTATGCACAATCTCCGTCTCGAACTTGAAGAAAGATTCCCGTATCTTTCGTTCGTGCCGGTGATCGGTGATGTGAGACTTGAGCAGAGGCTTGATTATGCCTTCAGGCTCTTCCGTCCTCAGATCGTTTTCCATGCTGCGGCTTATAAGCATGTTCCTCTCATGGAGGAGAATCCGTGCGAGGCGGTGCTCGTCAATGCCATCGGTTCGAGAAACGTGGCAGACAAGTGCATACAGTACGATGTCGAGAAGATGGTCATGATCTCTACCGACAAGGCTGTCAATCCGACAAACGTGATGGGATGCACGAAGAGACTTGCCGAGATCTATGTCCAGTCGCTCGGTCTTGCGCTTGAGCGCGGAGAGGTGGCAGGAAAGACTAAATTCGTCACCACACGTTTCGGTAACGTGTTGGGTTCCAACGGTTCCGTAATTCCGCGTTTCCGTGAGCAGATAGCCAAGGGAGGTCCGGTTACGGTTACCCATCCTGACATCGTCAGATTCTTCATGACAATTCCTGAGGCATGTCGTCTTGTTATGGAAGCTGCAACGATGTCAACCGGCAATCAGATTTATGTCTTTGACATGGGACAGTCTGTAAAGATAGATGCCCTTGCAAGGAAGATGATCACTCTTGCCGGTCTGGAGCCTGACAAGGACATACTTATAGAATATACAGGACTCCGTCCGGGCGAAAAGCTCTATGAGGAGGTGCTTGCAAATTCAGAGAATACCGTCCCTACCGGTCATGACCGTATCCGCGTCGCCAAGGTCAGGGAATATGAGTATGCTGATGCAAAGGACCTTCTTTCCCGTCTTGAGCATCTGTCAAGGGCCGTCAATATCCCGGACATGATCCGTCTCATGAAGAAGAACATTCCTGAATATGTGTCGAAGAACTCGAAGTTCGAGCAGTTCGATGCCCATAACAACGAATAAAACAATAAAGAACATATTATGATAAGAAGGACAGCGACAATCATCATTGCACTATCAGCCTTTGTCTGGTTTTCGGTGCCGGCTATGGCGCAGATGTCCGATGATGCAGTATATGCATACGTAGAGGACGGACTTGCATCGGGCAAGTCGCAGCAGGCCATAGTGAAGGAACTTGCGGCACGCGGAGTGACCAAGTCCCAGGCGGAAAGAATCAAGAAAAGAATCGAGGATATGCACGGTACTACTGATGCCGTGCGCTCGGTGGAAACACAGGAACGTTCCCGCAGAAGCAATTCAGGCGCCAATGCAATCGGTGCCGGAGATATGGATATAATCGTTGCGGAAATGGGAGCCGGAGCTTTGGCTGACTCTACTGCCGTAGCTGTTGACTCGACGCTCGTTTTCGGACGTAACATATTCAGCAACAGGAATCTGACCTTTGCTCCGAGCGACAATCTTGCCACACCGGAGAACTATAAGCTCGGTCCCGGAGATGAGGTTATCATCGACATCTGGGGCACAAACCAGAACACAATCCGTCAGACAATCTCACCTGACGGATTCATCAATATTGAAGGTATAGGTCTCGTATATCTTACGGGAATGACGGTGAAGGAAGCGGACTCATATATGCGCCGCCAGCTGAACCGCATCTACTCCGTTGACGGGGAAGGAGCCCAGTCGGACATCAAGCTTACTCTCGGTGCCATCCGTACCATACAGGTGAACGTGATGGGTGAGGTGAAGGTGCCGGGCACTTATTTCCTCTCATCCCTCTCTACGATATACCACGCACTCTACAGGGCAGGAGGATTCAGCGACCTCGGAAGCGTCAGAAATATCGAGCTCATACGTGACGGAGCGAAGAAGGTAACGGTCGATGTCTATGATTTCATTGTGAAAGGACAGTCACCTGATGACGTGACACTCCAGGAAGGTGACATCATCCTTGTTCCTCCATACGAATCTCTCGTTGACATCACAGGCAATGTGAAGCGTCCGATGATATATGAGATGAAGGACGGTGAAACTATCGATGATCTCCTCGGCTATGCAGGAGGATTCACAGGTAACGCGTATAAGCCGAACATCCGCATGATCCGTCAGAACGGACGTGAGTACCAGGTATATACGATTCTTGAAGACGAGTACCCTACATTCAAAGTGATGGACGGAGACGCTGTCACAGTCGGTGCGATGCTCGACCGTTATGAGAACAGGCTTGAGATCAAGGGTGCCGTATATCGCCCGGGCATTTATCAGCTCAGCGACAGGATCCATACGGTGAAGCAGCTTGTATCCATAGCTGACGGCCTCAAAGGAGATGCATTCACCAACAGAGCCATCATCCACAGAGAGCGCGAGGACCTTACGCTTGAGGTGCTGTCATTCGACCTGAAGAAAGTTCTCTCAGGCGAGGTGGCCGACATCGAGCTCAAGCCGAATGATGTCCTTCTTGTCTCAAGCATACATGACCTCCAGGATGTAGGCTTCATTACTGTTAATGGTGAGGTCGCTAAGCCGGGCTCATTCGTGTTTGCTGAGAATAATACCATCGAGGATATTATCATTCAGGCAGGTGGACTTCTTGAGTCGGCTTCTACTGTCAAAGTGGATGTGAGCCGAAGAATCAAGAATCCTCAGGCGACAGAAAGTTCTGATACTCTTGCGCGCATCTATACTTTCTCTGTAAAGGATGGTTTTGTCGTTGAAGGTGATGAGAATTTTGTTCTTCAGCCGTACGACGTCGTGTATGTGCGCCGTAGTCCGAGCTACAATACCCAGAACCATGTGAGGGTGGAAGGCGAAGTGATTTTCCCTGGTATGTACGCTCTTGAAAGCAAGAGTGCGCGACTTTCCGACTTAGTGGGGCAGTGCGGCGGCGTTTCGAAGTTTGCTTATACAAAAGGTGCGCGCCTGAGCCGCAGAATGACTCCGGAGGAAAGGACGCGCATGCAGTCAACCCTTGATATGCTTGACAATGCAAGGGATTCGGTAGATTTCAGCAAAATCGATGTCGCGCAAACATATTTCGTGGGTATCGACCTTGAGGCAGCCCTTGCGAATCCGGGAGGTGATGCAGACATTCTTCTTCGTGACGGTGACGTTCTGCTGGTGCCTGAGTACCTCAATATAGTCAAGATCTCCGGAAATGTCTTATATCCTAATGTGGTCACCTACAATTCGAGTATGACAGTGAGGGATTATGTGCAGATGGCCGGAGGCTACGGATTCAGGGCGAAGAGGAGCAAGGCATATATAGTATATATAAATGGTACTGTGGCAAGGGCGAAGAAACTCAGCAGATCTGTGGTGCAGCCGGGATGCGAAATCATCGTGCCTGAGAAGCAGAAGAACGAGGATTCACTCCAGAAGATTCTCAGCGTAGCTACCACATCATCATCGATCGCTACAATGCTTGCTACCATATATAATATAATAAGGTAATTTTATCTGTCATCCTGAGCGAAGCGAAGGATTTTTAAAAGCAATAATATGACCGAACAATACAACAACATACCCGAAGAACAGGAAATCGACATCATGGAGCTGATCTCCAAACTCTGGAAAAAGAGATGGATGATCATCAAGTGGTGCGTGGCAGGTGCAATAATCGGCCTGGTTATAGGATTCAGCATCCCTAAGACCTACAAGGCTTCGACGACCCTCGCTCCGGAGACCGAGCAGAGAATGGGCTCAGGCGTAAGTTCCATCGCATCGATGATGGGAGTCAGCCTCGACAACAGCGTTGACGCCATCAGCGTAGAGATGTTCCCTGACGTTGTCGCTTCCACTCCTTTTATATATGGTCTCTTCGACCTTCCTGTGACCTTCGAAAGAAAAGACAGTGTAATCACAACAGACCTTCTCGACTACATGCTCGAGTATCAGAAGTCTCCATGGTGGAGCTATGTAGTCAGTGCGCCTTTCAAGGCTCTCGGATGGGTGATGTCCATAGGAAAGGAAAAGGAATCGGATGAACTCCCGGCAGTACTCGACCCTCAGAACCTTCCGAAGAAGGTGAGGGGAGTGGTCAAGTATTTCAGCGAGAATATCATAGTGACAGTCGATAAAAAGTCAGGCAAGACACAGATCTCGGCCGAAATGCAGGATCCTCTCGTAGTGGCAACGGTAGTGGAAGCCGTTATGGAGAATCTGAAGGCCTACATGTCTGATTACAGAACATCGAAAGTCCGTCAGGATGTAGAGAACCTCACGGTCATATATGAACAGCGCAAGCAGGACTACTACACTGCCCAGCAGGAATACGCCCAGTATGCAGATGCCAACAAGAATGTGGTCCTTCAGAGCGCCCAGGCCGAGAGAGAAAGACTCCAGCAGGAAATGAACCTCGCCTATCAGGTCTATTCCCAGATAGCCACCCAGCTCGAAGCCGCCCGCATCAAGGAGCAGGAAGCCAAACCGGTCTTTGCAGTCCTCGAGCCCGTGACCATCCCTAACCGCAAAGCCGCTCCAAGCAAGGCCAAGATGCTTGTCATCTTCACCTTCCTCGCCGGCTGCTGCGCCGCCGCCTGGGTCCTCTTCGGCGAAGACTACTGGAAAAAACTTAAGGAAAATTTGTAGCCGGAGGCACTTGTTTTGAAATTATCTTTATAAATTGATGTAGTTATATGAAAAGCATAGAAGACATACAGAAGCTTAAGGCGGTAGTGTGTTATGTGTTGGAGAAATCGCAGGGTGGGATGGATTATATCCATCTGTTCAAATCTATGTATTTCGCTCAGCAGGAACACCTCGTCAGATACGGTTTGCCATTGTTCAATGACACTTTTGTAGTGCGCAAGCATGGCCCGGTTCCATCTCTAACCTACAAAGTCATCAGATGTGTGGAAGGTAAAAATACGGAATTGACGATCGGCCTTGAAGAGTTTATATCTGCATTGAATATAGTTGAAAGAGACGGTCATCAGATTGTATCTCTTAAAGAAGGAGTGACATACGACGAAGATGAACTGTCTGTTTCCAATATAAAGACTTTAGATCGTTGTGTATCTGAATGTCTGGCAATCGAATCTTTTGAATTGTCTAACCTCTCTCATCAGGATGCAGCTTTCAAGAAAGCAAGAAAGAATGCTATGGAGACAGGAGAGGATACATGTATTCCACTATTCGATATAGCAAAAGCCGGAGGTGCATCTGACTCGATGCTTGAGATTATCAGGGAACGACAAATCAATAAGATGGAGCTGGCATGGATCTGAGACAGTTGCAGGAAGAATATATAAACGATCAGCGGAAGGTCACAGAAGAAAAAATTCAAGTTGGAGCCTTATTCAGAACAATCTTATCTGAAGAAGATGGACTGATATTCAGAAATGGCAGAACTCAGAAGCCAAAGAGACTTATAATAATCGGATTCGATCGAGACATCGCACTATGTTATGGGTCGATATTGGTAAATACCAGCATGAGTCCTAAAGCCGATTTTTCGGATGAAGTAAGTGCGGCTCAATATCTTCTGAAACACAGCGACTATCCTGAATTTTTAGATTATGACAGTTTTGTCGATTGTGGCATCATTTTCAAGATACCGTTTGCAAAGCTCTTGAATGGCGAATATTTCGGTCTTTTGAATGAAGTTGATCAGAACGCGATTTTTGATATATTGGAAACCACAGAGACGCTTTCAACTAAAGAAAAGAAACGTTACGGCATTCGTCGTCGTAGTTCGAAATTATAAACTTAAGGAAAATTTGTAACTAATGGGCCCCATTGGGGATTAAGGCATAAACGACTTATGAGCACCCACCATAGGCAATGGTGCTTTTGTCGGATAAAGAGACATACATAATAAGATCAATAATTCTTTATGAAAGGAATAGTACTGGCAGGAGGTAGCGGAACAAGATTGTACCCTATCACCAAAGGCATCTCAAAACAGCTGATGCCGATCTATGACAAGCCGATGGTCTATTATCCGATCAGTGTGCTGATGCTGGCAGGAATCAGAGATATTCTCATCATCTCTACTCCACATGACCTCCCGGGATTCAAGCGTCTTTTAGGGGATGGTTCTGACTATGGAGTGCATTTCGAGTATGCCGAACAGCCTTCGCCTGACGGACTTGCGCAGGCGTTTACAATCGGCGCAGAATTCATTGGTGATGATACTGCTTGCTTAGTACTTGGAGATAATATATTCCATGGAGCAGGATTCACAGGCATGCTAAAAGAAGCTGTAAGAACTGCAGAAGAGGAAAAGAAAGCGACCGTATTCGGCTATTGGGTAAACGATCCGGAAAGATATGGTGTAGCAGAATTCGACAATGACGGAAACTGCCTCAGCATAGAAGAGAAACCGGCTCAGCCAAAATCAAACTACGCCGTAGTTGGCTTATACTTCTATCCGAACAAAGTTGTGGATGTAGCAGCTAACATCAAGCCATCAGCAAGAGGTGAATACGAAATTACCACTGTAAACCAGGAATTCTTAAAAGACGGAGAACTCAAAGTTCAGACCCTCGGACGCGGATTCGCATGGCTTGACACAGGTACTCACGATTCACTTTCAGAAGCCTCGACATATGTTGAAGTTCTGGAAAAAAGACAAGGACTCAAGATAGCTTGTCTGGAAGGCATCGCTTACCGTCAGGGCTGGATAACTGAGGAAAGAATGCGTGAACTTGCGCAGCCGATGATCAAGAACCAGTACGGACAGTACCTTCTGAAGGTAATTGACGAAATCAAGGAAACCGGCAAAGCTAATCTTGATTAAGAATGGAAGTAATCAAAACCGCAATTGAAGGTCTTGTAATCATAGAGCCAAAAGTATTTGGCGACGCACGAGGCTATTTCTTTGAGAGCTTCTCACAAAGAGAATTTGAAGAGAAAGTTAGAAAGATCAACTTCGTACAGGACAACGAAAGCATGTCAAGCTATGGTGTAATGAGAGGACTACATTTTCAGGTACCTCCTTTCACCCAGAGCAAGTTGGTGCGCTGCGTCAAAGGAAAAGTATTGGACGTTGCCGTCGATATCCGTAAGGGAAGTCCTACTTATGGTCAGCACGTCTCGGTAGAACTGTCAGAAGATAATCACAGACAGTTCTTCGTACCAAGAGGTTTTGCACACGGCTTTGCTGTTCTCAGCGAGACAGCCATCTTCCAGTACAAATGTGACAACTTCTATGCTCCGCAGGCAGACGGAGGCATCAATATCTTAGACGAAAGCCTTGGCATAGACTGGCAGATTCCCACTGACAAGGCATTGCTCTCCGAAAAAGATATGAAGCATGCTTTACTTAAGGACTTTGATAGTCCGTTCTCAATTGATATGAACTTATATCCGGAGTTTGAGTAATGAATATATTAGTAACGGGTGCCAACGGACAGTTGGGAAACGAAATGCGTATCCTGGCCAAAGAAAGCCAAGACAAATATATCTTCACAGACGTAAATCAGGTAGAGGGAGTCGAAACAACATTCCTCGACATTACTGACCTTGAAGCCATCAGGTCAATCGTGAAGGTGCAGAACGTCAATGCCATTGTCAACTGTGCTGCATGGACAAACGTAGATAGCGCTGAAGATCCGGAGAAATACGATCTGGTGGAAAAACTGAACGCCACGGCTCCAGAGAATCTTGCAAAGGCAATGAAGGAAGTTGGAGGTCTATTGGTACATATTTCAACAGATTACGTATTTGGTGCAGAGCCTTATAACACTCCTTGCAAAGAAGATCAGTCTGGCACTCCTACAGGAGTCTATGGTCTGACCAAACTCCATGGTGAACAGAAAATCATAGCAACCGGTTGCAATCATGTCATCATCCGCACAGCATGGCTCTACAGCGAGTTCGGCAAGAACTTCTGCAAGACAATGATGAATCTTACTGCGACCAAACCGGAGTTAAAAGTCGTTTTCGATCAGGTCGGCACCCCAACCTACGCTCTCGACTTAGCCAAAGCTATTATGGTAATATTGGCAGATTATGCGAATTCTGTCATTTCGAGCGCAGTCGAGCAATCTTCAGACTGTCATCCTGAGCGAAGCGAAGGATCTTTATACTCTAAGTCCGGAGTCTATCACTACTCCAACGAAGGAGTCTGCAGCTGGTTTGACTTCACCAAGATGATAGCCGAATACAACGGCACGACATCATGCAATGTTCAGCCTTGCTACAGCTGTGACTTCCCAAGCCCCGTAAAAAGACCATCATATTCAGTTCTCGACAAGAGTAAAATCAAAACAGTATTTGGCGTTGAAGTTCCATACTGGACTGACTCACTTAAGAAGTGTATAACTAATCTAAAACAAAATCGATAACCTGTCATCCTGAGCGTAGCGAAGGATCTTTAATACAAGAACCCAATGAAAAGAAACATAGTAATCACCGGCGGTGCCGGCTTCATCGGCTCTCATGT
>CAYXMV010000076.1:0-10495 GCA_964466235.1 uncultured Muribaculaceae bacterium
GATGGTTAAGTGTATCCGTATGGACAGGTCTCCAAAGACAGGAGCTTATGTTTTCACAGAGGAGCTCGTAGAGGAGGAAAAGACCAAGGACTTCTTCGCAAAGAAATAATTTCCTTGTGATTGGATAAAAAGAACGGCACAGTTGAATCTTTTCAGCTGTGCCGCTTTTTTTATACACTAAAAAAGTGTAAATTTGCAAGTTAAACCAATGTTGATATGGGTATTTTTGACAAAGGAGTAAAAAAGACTAACAGGAGTTTCTTCGAGAAGCTGTCGAGGGCTATCGTCGGCAGGACTGAGATAGATGAGGATGTGCTTGACGCGATAGAGGAGGCTCTTGTGGCTACAGATATGGGTGTGGATACCACCCTCAAGATAATTGAGAGTCTCGAAGAACGCGTGAGTCGTGACAAATATGTGAACATGGACGAGCTCGTGGATATTCTAAGGGATGAGATCGCCCTTCTTCTCAATGTCAGGGAAGGAGAGTCGTCTGATGATTCTGTCGTGCCTTTTGACTTTTCGAAGAAGCCATACGTCATCATGGTCGTTGGAGTGAACGGTGTCGGCAAGACCACTACCATAGGAAAGCTTGCAAGCAGTCTCAAGGCCCAGGGAAAGACTGTGGTTCTCGGTGCGGCGGATACATTCCGAGCTGCGGCTGTCGATCAGCTCACCATCTGGGCAGAGCGTGCAGGGGTGGAACTTGTGAAGCAGGGAATGGGGGCGGACCCGGCTTCTGTGGCATTCGATACTGTGAAGTCGGCCGTTGCAAAGAATGCAGATGTCGTGCTTATCGACACTGCGGGCAGGCTTCATAACAGGATTGACCTCATGAATGAACTTACCAAGATACGCAACGTCATGCGGAAGGTGGTTCCGGATGCTCCGCATGAGGTGCTTCTTGTGCTCGACGGCTCGACCGGACAGAACGCATTCCAGCAGGCCAAGGAGTTCGCCCGTGCAACTGATATATCGGCTCTGGCCGTGACGAAACTTGACGGTACGGCAAAGGGTGGAGTAGTGGTAGGAATCGTTGACAGGTTCCGTATTCCGATCAAGTTTGTGGGAATCGGCGAGGGGATTGACGACCTGAAGGTTTTCGATAAGCGCGAATTCGTCAGCTCGCTCTTTTCTAAGGACGACATCGAGTGATGCTGTCCGATAATGAGAATATTAAAATTATCAATATATGAAGATTTCGTACAATTGGCTCAAGGATTATCTTGAGTGTGACCTCTCTCCGGAGGCGGTGGCAGAGGCGTTGACTTCTATAGGACTTGAGGTCGATGCATTGGAACAGGTTGAAGAGATTCCAGGCGGACTTGCCGGAGTGATCGTGGCTGAAGTCGTAGAGTGTGTGGATCACCCGGATTCAGACCACCTTCATGTGACAAAACTCAATACAGGTGCTCCGGAGCTCCTTCAGGTTGTCTGTGGTGCTCCTAATGTGGCGGCTGGACAAAAGGTCCTTCTTGCAACAGTGGGGACCGTTCTCGGTGAAGATTTCAAGATCAAGAAGTCAAAGATTCGTGGCGTGGAATCTTTCGGAATGATCTGCGCAGAGGATGAACTCGGTATAGGAGAGTCTCATGACGGCATCATGGTTCTTGAGCCTGAGGCAGTCGTGGGTACTCCTGCAAAGGATTACCTCGGGCTTGCAACAGATGCTGTGATCGAGATCGGACTTACCGCCAACCGTGTGGATGCGGCTTCGCATATCGGTGTGGCACGAGACCTCTATGCTTATCTCAGGCATAACAATATTCCTTGCACGCTCAAGATGCCAGATGTTTCTGCATTCGTGGAAGGAGAAGGGGAGGCCATCCCTGTGGAGGTGACTGCTGCTGACGGCGCTCCACGCTATACCGGAACTACAATAAAGGGTGTAAAGGTGGCTGCATCGCCAGAATGGCTCCAGAAGAAACTTCTGTCCATCGGTCTAAGACCGATCAATAATGTTGTTGACATCACCAACTTTGTCCTTCACGAGATGGGGCAGCCTCTTCATGCCTTCGATGCTGCCAGGATCGAGGGAGGAAAGGTTATTGTACGTCGTGCCGAGGAAGGCGAGAAGTTCGTTACTCTTGACGGCGTCGAGCGTACTCTAAGTCCGGCCGACCTGATGATCGCCAATGAGAAGAAGCCTATGTGCCTTGCCGGTGTATTCGGCGGCGAAGAGTCTGGTGTCACCGAGGCAACGACAGATGTGTTCCTTGAAAGCGCATACTTCAACCCTGTATCGATAAGGAAGAGCTCGAAGAGGCATGGTCTCAAGACGGATGCGTCATTCCGTTATGAGAGAGGTGCCGATCCTCTTGTCTGTGAATATGCGGCCAGGCGTGCAGCCCTTCTGATCCAGGAACTGGCAGGAGGACAGATCGTCGGAAAGATGCAGGAATTCTGCCCTGAGAAGATAGAGAAAAAGACGGTTGACCTTGATTATGACCGTATCGAGGCCTTTGTGGGCAAGAATATCGGTCATGAGGTGATCGAGGGTATCCTTGAGAATCTTGCGTACGAATTCATCGACAAGACTGAACGCGGTGCAAAGGTTGCCGTTCCTTCATATATGGTGGATGTGTATCGTGAGTGCGATGTTGTGGAGGAGATCCTCAGGATATATGGCTACAACAATATCGAACTTCCACAGGCCATGAGGATGTCTGTCAATGCCCCTCAGAAACCTGAGCCTGAGCAGGTAAGGACTGCCATAGCTGACTTCCTTGCTGCAAACGGCTTTGTGGAGACAATGAATAACTCTCTCACGAAATCGGACTATTATACAAAACTCAAGACTTTTCCTGAGGAGAGATGCGTCAGGATCATGAATCCTCTCAGTTCTGACCTCAATGTGATGAGGCAGACTCTTCTTCTCAACGGTCTCGAGGTTGTTGCATACAACATCAACCGTCAGATCACCAACATCAAGACATTCGAGTACGGTTCGGTATATTCGTTCAAGCCTGAGACGGACGGAAAGACTTTAGCTTCATACGAGGAGCATACATGCTATGCCCTCTTCATGAGCGGCCAGCCTGACAAGTCATGGAGGACAGATCTCGGAAAGGGAAACTATTTCCAGCTCAAGGGGTATCTCGAGCTTCTTCTGAAGCGATTCGGATGTGACATCTATTCGCTTGAGACAGATGCTGCTCCTGCAGATATGTTCTCCGAGGGCCTTTCTTACGCCCTCCCTGGCTCACATCAGCCTCTTGCCGTGATGGGTACCATTGCCCCTGCAAGACTCAAGCAGTTCGGCATCAAGCAGCCTGTCTTTGCGGCAGAGATCAGCTGGCCTGCACTGTTCGAACTTGTGAAGAGGAACAGAATCAGGTACAAGGAGCTTCCTAAGTTCCCTGAAGTGAGACGTGACCTCGCTATCCTTCTCGATGAGTCAGTCACATACGCTGACCTTCGCAAGAGTGCCTTCAGAGTCGGCAAGAAGCTTCTTAAGCAAGTTGGCCTCTTCGATGTCTATAGAGGAGACAAGATTGCCGAAGGCAAGAAGCAGTATGCACTCAGCTTTGTGCTTCAGGATCTTGACAGGACGTTGACTGACAATGATGTAGAAAGAATCATGTCCAAGCTGCTCTCTACATTCCAGAATGAATTCGGAGCAGTCCTCAGATAGGGTATGTCCAGAAAGATTATGCATATTGCCGTCATCATGCTGGCGGCGGTCACCTTTCTCCCCTCATGCGGAAACAATGATGAGGGGAAGGTGATACCGCGTGGCAAGCTGTCGAGGATCTATGCTGAAATGCTGGTCACCGACCAGTGGATAACATCTACTCCCGGAGTCAGGATGATTGCCGATACCTCACTCGTCTATGCTCCCATACTCGAGAAATACGGCTATGACCTTGATGATTATTTGGTCAGCCTGGAGGTTTATATGGACGATCCGGAGAGATTCGCAAGGATATTGAGAAAGTCCGGTGAGATGATAGGCAGTCAGATCGAGGATGCGGAAAGACGTCTCACTGAACTTCAGAGGAAGGCTATGCTGCCTAAGATAGAGGGAGACTTCAAGCCGGAAGAATTTTTTCCTTATATGTTTGACGAGCCGTATGTGCATTATTTTGACAGCCTGACTTTTGAACCGGATTCTCTGCTTCAGATATATCGTCTGATCCATATCGAGAGGACTGATACCGTGTTTGAAGGGGTGAGGATGAAGGTCCGGACCGATACTCTTGCCGTAGCGGACTCAGCTAAGGCCGAGCCGGCGGATACGGTGAAAGCCGCGCCGGTAGGAGATCCCGGTGCAAGACGGCCTGTACGTCCTTCTGCAGGCGCCGGCCGTGACATGAAAAAGATAAAAGCTGATTCGTCTCTAAGAAAGATGAATCGTCCGGTAACAGATAGAAAGTAATGGCAATCAGAAGAATATCTGCATCTGTCGTTTATGCGGGAGATGCCTTCGAGCCGATTGAAAACGGCTTTGTGGAATATGATGATGCGGACGGTACCATTGTCCGTACCGGTAGGTGTGGCGACGGCGAACCCGTAATAGACGGTGCCGTCGTGCCTGGCTTTGTAAACGGACATTGCCATGTGGAACTCTCGCACCTTCATGGTAAATTCGTGAAGGGAACGGGCATGGCCGGATTCATAGACCAGATAAATGCCCTCCGTGACTGGGCTGGCAGGGAGAAGAAGCAGGAACTTGCAAAGGAATGGATGGATACGATGTGGAAGAGGGGAGTGTCGGCGATGGCTGACATCAGCAATGACGATTCGTCTTTCGAAATTAAGGCTTCCCATCCGCTTTATACAAGGACTTTCCTTGAGGTGTTCGGAAGCGAACCTGATATGTGTGAGGGAGTTATGGCTGAAGTTACGGAACTGGGCCGACTCGCTGATGCAGCGGGGATAGATGCGGCTCCTACTCCGCATTCATGCTATACAATGAGTCCTCAGCTCCTGTCTGCTTCTGCTGCGGCAGGTCTCGCAGAAGGCTGGCTTTCATATCATTCTCAGGAAAGCCAGGAAGAGGAAGATCTTATAAGATACGGTTCCGGCGCAATGTATGAGAACAGAAAGCGTTCCGGAATGAGTACTCCTCCGGTCACGGGAGGATCGTCTCTCGAATATTTCATAGGAAGGCTTGCGGAAGCAAAGCCGGCTCCGTATGACGTACATATACTTCTTGTGCATAACGTCTGCCTCAGTCAGGATGACATAGATGCCGCAAAGAAAGTGATGAACAATGTGTATTGGGCCATCTGTCCGCTTTCCAACATCTTCATTCATGATGCGTTGCCGCCGATTCGGCTTATGAGGGAAAACGCTCTCGACATAGTCATAGGCACGGACTCGTTATCCAGCAACGACGATCTGGACATTGTGAAGGAACTCTCATGCATCCATGAGAATTTTCCGGAAGTGTCTATGTCAGAGATGTTGAGATGGGCATGTTTCAACGGAGCCCGTTTCCTTGCAAAGGATGATATTCTCGGAAGCCTTTCGGAGGGTAAGAGACCGGGAGTCGTCTTGATAAGGAATATTGACGGTGAAGGATTCGTGACAGGTGAAAGTTTCTCTGAAAGAATTGTTTGACATGCTTCATTTTGATGATATAGTTTTCGGGCCCATCTTCAGCAGGAGATTGGGAGCTTCGTTGGGGGTGAATATTCTTCCTTCAAAAGGTAAACTTTGCAACTTTGACTGCATCTATTGCGAATGCGGTTGGAACAAGGACGGAGTCAGCGACAAGGTGTTTCCTGGACTTGCTGATGTGGAGGCTGCTCTTGAGGAAAAGATGTCAAAGGCTGCATCAGAAGGAGTTGCGGTGGATTCCATAACCTTTTCAGGAAACGGAGAGCCGACCATGCATCCGGATTTCCCTCAGATAATTGATGTTACATTGAGGCTGAGAGACAGATATTTCCCGAATGCCAAGGTGTCCGTCCTTTCGAATGCGACGCTTATAGGAAGAAAGGAAGTGGCAGAAGCTCTGATGAAGATTGACAATCCTATACTAAAGCTCGACGGTTCTGATGACGGACTTGTCAGGAAGATGAACAAGCCTGTAGGACATTACAGTGTGGCTGAGGTCATCGGGGCTCTGAAGGCATTCAATGGAAATTTCATTCTGCAGACAATGTTTCTGAGGTCTGAGGAAGTCGATACTGCGTCATCGGACGCCTTGTCAAGGTGGATGGATATTGTAAGGGAAGTCAGACCTCGCGAGATAATGGTCTATACCATTGACCGTGAGACTCCGGACAAGACATTGGGCAAATACACGGTGGAGGAGATGACTTCATTTGTGCAGCCTCTGATCGACGAGGGATTCAAGATACAGATCAGGGGATAATGAGGACGGTGATTCAGAGAGTGCAGGAAGCTTCGGTGAAGGTACCTGCGGAAGGATATGAGGCTTCGGTAGGTCAGGGACTGCTTGTTCTGGCGGCCTTCATTGATGAGGATACTATCGAAGATCTTCAGTGGACCGCAAGGAAGATTGCGGCAATGCGTATCTTTGATGATGCCGGGGGTGTCATGAATCTTTCCGTGAGGGATGTTGACGGTGAAGTGCTGATAGTGAGCCAGTTTACCCTATATGCGTCAACTGTCAAGGGTAACCGTCCGTCTTATGTCAAGGCTGCAAAGCCGGATGTTGCCGTACCTTTATATGAGAAGTTTATCGACATTCTTGAGGTGGAGTTGGGAAAGTCGGTGAAAAAAGGTATATTTGGAGCTGATATGAAGGTCGGTCTTGTAAATGACGGCCCCGTCACTATAATTGTTGATTCAAAACTGAAATTTTAAAAGACCCATATTATGGATTATTTGAGCAAATACGGTTACACTCCGGATTCGGATAACATGAACAGGAATATAGGCATCATAGCCTCGAATCTTGACGGCTCTGGCTCTGAGCGGGTATATAAGGACTGTTTTTCTATGATGGACCTTACCACTCTCAAGACTGATGATACACCGGCGTCAGTCACAAAGCTGGTCAATAAGGTGAATTCATTCCATGAGACTTATTCTGAGTGGCCGCTTCCCGCATCCATCTGTGTATATCCTAATTTTGCGGCTACAGTCAAGGAGGCGAGACAATGCGATGTAAACATCACTGTGGTATCTGCATGTTTTCCTTCGTCACAGAGTTTCCTCGAAGTGAAGCTGAAGGAGTGTGAGCTTGCAGTGGAACAGGGTGCAGATGAAGTAGATATAGTGCTGGCTCTGAATGCATTCCTGGCAGGTGACCATGAGACTGCTGCAAATGAGATCCGTGAGGTACGTAAATGTATAGATGCAGTGGCTGCAAGGCAGGGCAGAAGCGTGCATCTCAAGGTCATTCTTGAGACCGGTATTCTCCGTACTCCTGAGAATATTGCGAATGCA
Organism: uncultured Muribaculaceae bacterium; assembly: GCA_964466235.1. Classification (GTDB taxonomy): domain Bacteria; phylum Bacteroidota; class Bacteroidia; order Bacteroidales; family UBA932; genus Cryptobacteroides. The sequence goes on from CAYXMV010000076.1 coordinate 7,366, forward strand.
TCATTCCTTGCCATGGAAGCTGGCGCAGACTTCATAAAGACATCTACAGGTAAGGTTGATGTGAATGCGACTCCTGCTGCCGCATATGTGATGTGCGAATGTATCTCTGTCTATCATAAGACTACAGGAAAGAAGATCGGTTTCAAGCCTGCAGGAGGAATCTCATCTGCTGAGGATGCCCTCTGTTATTACAGGATCGTTGAGACTCTTCTTGGAAAGGAATGGCTCAACAAGGAACTTTTCCGCTTCGGCGTAAGCCGCGTAGCCAACAGCATTTTGTCCGCTGTTGAGCAGAAAACGGTGACTTTTTTCTGAAAATTTGTTTGATTTTGTTACAAAATTCAACAAATTTTTGACCCTTAGAGTGCCCTGCAGATACCTGTAGGGCACTTTTTTGCAATTAGCTGCGTAAAATTTTTTTACGCGGATAATTGTCTGGAACTTTGCCTCCGTAATTTTAAACGAATTAGTTATGAGAGGTAAAATCACAATGATGCTCATGACTCTCACATTGATGTCATGCAGCAAGGAAGGGAAGGTTTCGGCAGGTCGTGACCTTGATTATGACTACGGGAAAGATCTTTCCCATGATGCGATTGTCCTTGGAGACAGACTCGAGAATCCTTACAAGACCGAGAACATCACTAAGGCATTGGAGTCTTTGTATCCTACCAAAGCGGACAGGGTGGATGTAAAGACTACGGATCTATATGTCCGCTTTCTTCCGGCTGACGAGCAGGAATATGATGAGCTTGTGGCACTCGGACTGCATCTCACGGATCATCCTCTGGATTATGACATTCTTGTGGAGGGTGACTGGTATCACGATCCGGAAATCGCGGAGGGCAATGTGACATGGCAGTATGCTGTAGTGCCGCCGGATTTTGAATTTCCGGAGATTCGTCATGAGATAATTGACGAATGCTACATTTCTGAAAATGATGCTGGAACACGGGCAGAAGGAATCGATTGGGAAGCCGTGGAGAGAGAAGCCTTCCGCCTGACGGGGAATGGGGATATGCTATCTTCCGTTGCGACCAAAGATCCGGGAAAGACTGTTACATCGGGAAGGATAACCATTGTTGACGACAAGTTCAATGGAGGGAAGCCTGTAGGTGTAGCCGGAGTCAGGGTTTCATGCAATACCTTCGTCAAATTCGATGATGCATACACAGATGAGGACGGCTATTACGAGATGAACAAGACGTTTTCTGCAAATCTCAGGTACAGACTTGTATTCAAGAACGAGAAGGGATTTGCCATAGGAGTGAATCTTGTCCTGGTGCCTGCATCGGTATCGACCCTCGGCAAGGCCTCTCCTGAAGGTGTCAGCATGACGGTTACCGAGAAGTCAGAGGACAAACTGTTCAAGAGATGCGTGGTCAATAATGCAGTTTATGACTATATCGGGAGATGCAATGAAAACGATATGGACATCAGTACGCCTCCTTCGGATCTGCGTATCTGGCTTTTCCATAATCTCAGGTCAAGCAGTGCAGTGATGCTGCATCACGGGGCTGTGGTCGATAACGACCTTTTCCGCAAGTTTCTCGGAGACTTTGCACCTTTAGTGAAGTTTCTTCTTCCGGATATAACCATCGGAACCAAGGATGACAGTACTTATGGAGACCTGTATTCGTCAACTTGCCATGAACTTGCTCATGCAAGCCATTTCGCCAAAGTAGGCAGGGACTATTGGGAAGAGTACATCTTCTATATCCTGGAGTCTTTCGTGACAAGCGGAGGGGTCACATACGGTGACGGAACCGGAGAAAGGGCCGGATATTGTGAGGTAGGTGAGATGTGGGCCTATTATCTTGAGAGCATGATGTACAAGGACCGTTATGGCGGTGATTTCCCTACATTCGGCAATTCTTTCTGGTTCAAGCCTCAGATATTCAGGTATCTTGACGAAAGGGGAATGTCATGTCAGGACTTTTTCTCTGTACTTGATTCCGATACTGACTCGAAGGATGAACTCGAGAATGCTCTGATCAAGGCTTTCCCGGCAAAGAAATCAGTCATAGACCAGGCTTTTGACAGATATTGAGATGAAGAAGTTCGTATTAGCGGTGTTGATGGCAGCCGCCTTGTCGGCGGCTCCGCTGTCCCATGCGAGGAAATTCAGTCTCTCAACGGATCTGTTGGGGTATGTGGGATTAGGGACGATGAATATTGATGCTTCTTATGCGGTTTCACGCCGGTGGAGCATTACTGCCGGAGCCAGATACAATCCTTTTACATTCAGGCAAGGGGATCCGGAAAGGCAGTTCCAGTACAGACAGCAGTCCTATTCCATAGGAACAAGGCTATGGCCATGGCATATATGGTCAGGGTGGTGGTTCGCAGGAAAATTGAGGTATCAGGAGTACAACTATGGAGGTATTGTGTCGGATATGACTGAAGAAGGGGACCGGTTCGGATTCGGCCTGTATTCGGGATATACGCACATGATAAGTCCACACTTGAATCTCGAGTTCGGGATAGGCATGTGGAATGGAGTTTCGGTCTATAAGACCTACTCATGTCCCACATGCGGCCTTACCCTTGACTCGGGAAACAAGTATTTTATCCTTCCTGATGATGTAATGGTCTCGTTGGTATATGTGTTCTGAGCTGAAAATAATTTTGTCTGTGCTGCTTGTCGCAGCCGTATCGTGTTCTCCTTATCGCAAGATGAAGCAACTGCGTGCAGGAGATGTGAACATGTCATTGTCTGTGCCTGAGGAGGAGCCTATAGAGGATGAGGAACCTGATGAAGTTCAGATAGACAGTATCAGAAGCGGTCTTGCTGACGAGCCGTTCATAATGAACGCCATCAAGGATGCCGAAACGGGAGAGATGGTGGCTACTGACGTTATCTCGGCATCAAAGGTGACGGCCCGTTTCAGGAATGTCGCCGAGAGGGCAGGCTATGTGTCCATAAGTTTTGATGTCACGGTGCCGTCTCAGATGTCGGATTCGCGGTGGCAGCTGAAGATTCTTCCGCTGATGACTGTCCTTGAAGATACTCTGTCCCTTGACCCTCTTTTCATAACAGGTCATGGATACAGGGAAGGGCAGCTCCGCGGTTATGAAAGGTACAGGCGCTTCATGGCTTCCATAATCACTGACAGTACCGACTTGGTGC
>CAYXMV010000077.1:0-10285 GCA_964466235.1 uncultured Muribaculaceae bacterium
TTTGCAAGATACTTGACACGACGATATGGAAGATTTCAGAATAGGCATCCTCGGTGCCGGACACATTGCAGAAAAGATGGCGCGTACCGTCGCAGCCATGGATGGAGTGCAGATATATGCCGTAGCCTCACGAAGCATGGAGAAGGCTTCGGAATTCGCGGGGCGCTTCGGAATAGGCAAGGCGTACGGAAGCTATGAAGACATGGTATCCGACCCCATGGTAGAGATGGTTTATGTAGCCACGCCGCACTCTTTTCATTTCCCACATGTAAGGCTGTGCCTGGAACACGGCAGACACGTCCTGTGCGAGAAGTCATTCATGCTGGATGCCCGTGAGGCGGAGTCGGTGATTGCACTTGCGAGAGAAAGGAAGCTGTTTCTCGCAGAAGCCATCTGGACACGATACCAGCCTGCACGAAGGATTCTGAATGAAATCATTGAAAGCGGTGAAATAGGACGTCCGCAGTTCCTCACGGCCCATCTCGGTTACCCTCTCTGCCATAAGGAAAGAGTGTGGAAGGCTGGACTCGGAGGCGGAGTGTTATTGGACATCGGAGTATATTGCCTCAATTTCGCCGTGATGAATTTCGGACGCGACATCGCCGAAATCACGACGGACTGTGTGAAGAATGAGGAGGGAGTTGATGTGTCCGAAACCATAGTCCTGAAATATTCGGACGGCAGGATGGCCACGCTCACTGCCACTATGCTTGCAGCAAACTATCGTCAGGGACTGATTCTCTGTGACAACGGCAGCGTACTGACCCACAATATCAACAATCCGCTCGGATTCGAGATATATTCACGTGACCAGAAGCTTGTCAGGACCGTGGATGCTCCCCGGCAGAACAGCGGATTCGAATATGAGGTGCAGGAATGCATCGACAGTATCAGAGCCGGACTCCTTGAACCGCCGTCCATGCCTCATGAAGAGACCCTGTTCATGATGAGGCTCATGGACAGACTTCGCGGGCAGTGGGGCGTCCGCTTCCCCGGAGAATCAGAGAATCAGTTGGAGGATTAGAGCGAAGCGATAGCAAGTCCTCCTCCCGAGGAGGAGGATTTAGGAGGTGGGTAACGTAGTCAGATTTTCATATTATGCACGACGCCCCCAAAAAAGGTAAAAGTTGAATGAAATTGAATTAATAAGACAAAGCTGAAACTTAGAGCGAAGCGATAGCAAGTCCTCCTCCCGAGGAGGAGGATTTAGGAGGTGGGTAACGTAGTCAGATTTTCATATTATGCACGACGTCCCCAAAAAGGTAAAAGTTGAATGAAATTGAATTAATAAGACAATGCTGAAAATATGAAATCCGTAAAAGAAGTATATAAAATAGGAAAAGGCCCGTCCAGCAGCCACACAATGGGCCCTTTCAAGGCCGTAAGGAACTATCTTGAGAATCATCCGGATACAGACCATCTGCATGTGACTCTCTACGGCTCATTGGCCGCAACAGGAAAAGGTCACCTTACCGATGTGGCTGTAAAGGAGGCTTTCTCCACATGGCGCCCCACCGACAAGGAGACTCTCGAGTGCAAGATACGCAGGGCCGGTGACGTGACTATAGAATGGAAACCTAAGGACTTCCTGCAGGTCCATCCCAACGGTATGAAGATAGCTTCTGTCAATTTCGACGGTGACCTTTATGACAGATGGACATACTACAGTATCGGAGGAGGAGATATAATCTGCATGGAAAATCCCCTTGAAAGCGATGAGACAGACGGCATATATGACATGACCACCCTCACCGACATCATGAACTGGTGCAACAACAAAGGAAAATCATTCTGGGAATATGTTGACATGACCGAAAAGGAAAACGGCGTATGGGAGCACCTCGAACTCGTGTGGAAGGTCATGAAGGAGGCTGTTCAGCGCGGAATCGAACAGGACGGTGCTCTTCCGGGCCCCCTCAACCTCAGAAGAAAGGCCTTGAGCTACCATGTCAGGGCATTCGGACAGGGCGACACCTTCAAGACGAGAGGTTTAGTGTTCGCATATGCCCTTGCCGTAAGCGAAGAAAATGCATCCGGAGGTACGATAGTCACAGCCCCGACATGCGGATCATGCGGAATCATGCCGAGCATTCTCTATTTCATGCAGGAAAGATACAAGTTCAGCGACGAAAGGATATATAAGGCACTCGCCACTGCCGGTCTCATAGGATGCGTTGTGAAGCATAATGCATCCGTTTCAGGGGCAGAGGTCGGCTGCCAGGGCGAGGTCGGCGTAGCCTGTGCCATGGCTGCTGCTGCCGTGGCTCAGCTTATGGGAGGAAGTCCGTCCCAGATAGAATATGCGGCAGAGATGGGTCTCGAACACCATCTGGGACTTACCTGCGACCCTATCGGCGGGCTTGTGCAGATCCCTTGCATAGAGCGTAATGCCTATGCGGCCGCACGTGCACTTGATGCCGGAATCTATTCCCTTTATACTGACGGACTTCACCGTGTGTCTTTCGACCACGTCGTAGAAGTGATGAAAGAGACAGGAGACAACCTCCCGTCCCTCTATAAAGAGACCAGCGAAGGAGGCCTTGCGCGAGTAGCCGTACGCGGAGCCTTCGAGCCCCGCAGGTAGTCAGAACTCTGCTGTAATACTGAGTATTTCTTCGCCGTATTTCTTGAACTTGGCATCACCGAAGCCCTTGATTCTCAAGAGTTCGGCCTTGGTCTTAGGAATCAGCGCAGCAATATCCATCAGTGTAGTCTGATGCATTATGGTATAGGCCGGCACATTGTCGGCCTTGAATCTTTCTGTACGCCACGCCTGAAGTCTTTCCCGAAGCTGTTCATTGACACTTCCCTGCTCTCCCTCCGCTCTTTCTATCTTCCTGAGCTTCCTTGTCCTCAGACTTCTGTCCTCAAGCACACAATCTGTCTTTATCCTGCTGTAATTCTCCTGACGGAAACCGCATTGCAGAATCATATCCATAGTACGGCATGAAATGTCCAGGCTCACCAGAAGTTCGTCGGAAGCCTCCTTGACCTTCTTCTTTACCTCCTTGTTGTCTATTTCAAGCGAAGCCATCTTCAAGGTATGGTTCCTTAACCTGTCAATCAGTGGCCGGAAATATCCTGCGGCCTTCTCAAGCCTCTCGTTCAGGAAAGCATCATCCGGCATTTCCGCCATCTGAATCTTCGTTATCTGGCTCCTGAAAGCAGAGGCGGTCTTTTTAGCCTGCTCCATCTCGTCCATCTGCTGAAGAAATGTCTGATACTCATCTGGATAGATGTCGTCGAGATGTTCACGCCATATCTTGCGCAGCCAGCCCGCCCCATTGCAGATGTCATCAAAGGTGAACACCTCACGGAGCTGGTCGTAAAGATAGCCCCTTTCCTCGAAAGGCAGTCTGTCCCTGACACTTTCTGCTGACGGTAACGCATCATTGAAGTCTGCCACATTGAGATCGGCATATATGGATGAAGCCCGTACGGGAGTATCAAGCGATATACCTTCTATGGTTCGGCATCTCGAAAGAGCGACATAGACCTGTCCGAAGGCGAAAGCGGAACCGGCATCTATTATGACCTTGTCGAACGTGAGGCCCTGACTCTTATGTATGGTTATAGCCCATGCGATCCTCAGGGGCAGCTGTCTGAATGTTCCTGCCACATTCTGTCTGATTTCCTTTGTTTCCTCATTGAGAGCATATTGGATATTGTCCCAGCAAGATGGTCCTACGGTTATCAGATTTCCTGCAGAATCGCTCACGCTGACCATTGCTCCGGGGCCTGTCTCCTCCACTCGTCCTATCTTCCCATTGTAATATTCACCGTCAGGATCGTTCCTGATGAACATGACCTGAGCCCCTTTCTTCAGGGTGAGTACCTCGTCGGCAGGATAACTGTGTTCCGGGAAGTCGCCTTCTATCTCCGCCGCAAAAACAGCAGATTCACCTTCAAGAGCCTGAAGTCTGCGGCTGTTCACCTCGTCAGCCTGTGCATTGTGCGTGGTAAGACGTATTATATCTTCATCAGAATCGTCGGCATACGCATGTACACGGCTGTTCAAAGTGTCCAGAACCGGTTGAGTGACCCGATTTTCCCTTATAGCATTGAGAATATCAAGAAATGCGGCATCCTTCTGCCGATGTACCTTCTGCAGTTCGACAGTGACATAGTCAAGCTTTGCGAGGGCCTTCGAATGAAAGAAATAAGGTGAAGGATAGACCTGGGCCATATATTGTCTCTCGCTCTCCTTCACCACTGGAGATAGCTGCTGAGCGTCACCTATCATAAGAAGCTGCACTCCGCCGAAAGGCCTGTCATCGCGTCGGTAACGTCTGAGGGTCATGTCAACGGCATCCATGAGGTCGGCCCTGACCATCGATATTTCGTCTATGATGAGCAGATCCAGAGTACGGATGATCTTTATGCGTTCCTTCCTGAGGCTCCGATATTTTTCCGGCATCTGATACTCTGTCACAAGTTCTTTTACATCAGGCAGATAAGGACAGAGAGGCAACTGAAAGAACGAATGAATCGTACTTCCCCCGGCATTTATGGCAGCTACTCCCGTAGGTGCAAGCACCACGAACCTCTTCCCGACGGTCTCCGTGATATGTTTCAGAAAGGTGGTCTTTCCTGTTCCCGCCTTTCCGGTAAGGAACAAAGACCTGCCTGTCCCCTTCACATACCTCTCAGCCGTTTCGAATATAGCATCTTTTTCTATGGTCTTCATAAATCAGCAATATTTGTCGTCACAAAGTTCCGAAAGATTATCCGCGTAAAAAAATTTTACGCACTTAAATGAACAAAAGTGCCCTGCAGACACCTGAGAGGCACCTGGAGAGCCGAAAATTTGTTTGAATCTGCAACAAAATCAAACAAATTCAGGAAAATATAGGTACCAATCATGATACATCTGATCGATGGTTCGGAACGTTTATTGAGTGAGGGAATACGGACCTTTAAATGATATGATTATGAATGAGAATTTGTTTTGGGCCATCATGGCCGTGCTTATTGTGATCGCGATTGTTATCCAGATGATCATTGACAAGAGGAAGAAGTCCAGATGAAATACACCATGGCAAGATTGCGGACCATGGCACATGCCATTTTGGAAAATGTCGCTATATTTGACGTGGAGATGGTGAGATTTTTGAGAGGACGGGATAAAAACAATTTAAATCCAGAAATTATGTTGAAGATTGGTGACAGGATGCCGGATTTCGAGGTTGCGGACCAGGACGGCAGAATGGTAAGTTCAAAGGATCTTATCGGGAAAAAGACAATCATTTATTTTTATCCTAAGGACAATACGAGCGGATGTACAGCTGAGGCGTGCAACCTCAGGGACAATCATGAGGCTCTGATTGCTAAGGGGTACAATGTGATAGGAGTGAGCAAGGACAGTGCGGCTTCACACAAGAAGTTCGCTCAGAAGTATGAATTGCCGTTCACTCTGCTTGCAGATACTTCCACGCAGATGCTTCAGGCGTTCGGGGCGTGGGGTGAGAAGAAGATGTACGGCAAGACTGTGATGGGAACTCTGCGCAGGACTTTCATCTTTGATGAGAAAGGAATCCTGACTGAGGTCATCGAGGATGTGGATACTAAGAATCATGCCGCTCAGATTCTGAAATAGATCCCACGGAAAAACAGGAAAATCGCGTAAGACCTCTTGCAAGTCATGAGGTCTTACGCGATTTCAGTGTCTTTGTGCGTACCTGTCAGAGGTTGGCAGTACGGGCTGCGACTTCGGCTGCTGCCTTGGCGTAATTTTCCGTGCTGTCGGCAAATAGGATTCCGCGGGAAGAATTTATGAGAAGTCCGCCATGGTCATTTGCACCATGAGCAATCACCTCCTCAGCTGAACCACCCTGTGCCCCGACACCTGGCACAAGGAAAAAGTTGTCCGGACAGAAACTACGGAGTTCTTCGAGCTTGTCCGCCTTGGTTGCTCCGACTACGAACATCATGTTGTCCGGGGTCGAGATTGCCATCATCTCCTCCATTACAGCCTGATACAGAGGTTTTCCGTCCTTTACTGCCGTCTGGAACTGATATGCCGATGGATTCGAAGTGAGGGCAAGGACTATGGCCCACTTGTCCTTGTATTCAAGGAAAGGAGTCACGCTGTCGGCTCCCATATATGGCGCTAAGGTCACTGCATCAAAATCCATTTCCTCAAAGAATGCCTTTGCATACATCCTGGCGGTATTTCCTATATCTCCTCTTTTGGCATCCGCGATCAGGAAAATCTCAGGATATTTTGTACGGATATAGTCAACCGTTGCATCGAGAGCGCGCATTCCATCGATTCCGTAGCATTCATAGAATGCAAGATTTGGCTTGTAGGCAACACAATGCGGAGCTGTTGCATCGACTATTGCCTTGTTGAACTCCACGATGGAACGGGCCTTCCCTTTGAAGAGTTCGCCCTTGATGGCTAATTCTCCATGGTGGGCAAGGGCCTTAACATGCTCAGGCATCTTGTCGAAATCCACATCCAGGCCTACGCAGAGCATGCTCTTCTTAGCCTTTATCTGATTATATAAATCTTTTCTGTTCATCTTTTTATTCAGTCGTTAAAATGCCCTTGTCATCGTCAGTATGACGATTCAACATCAATAATACCTATAGAATAAAGCAATCGCCTCCATTCCTTTGAAAAGCTGGCTGAGGAGATAGCTCTCGTCAGGTGAATGGATGGTGTCACGCTCAAGACCGAAGCCCATAAGGAGAGGATCTATCTCGAGAATCCTCTGGAGGTCGGCAAGGATAGGAATAGAACCACCACCGCGTGACGGAACCGGCTCAACACCATAGACCTCGGTCATAGCCTTCTCTGCAGCCTTGTAGGCAGGAGAAGAAATCGGAATGAGGAAACCGTTGCCTCCATGGTGAGGAATCACCTCCACCTTCACATAGTCTGGAGCTATAGCCTTGAAATGCTCTGTGAAGAGCCTTGTGATGGTCTCGCTGTCCTGATTTGGAACGAGTCTCATCGAGATCTTCGCGTGAGCCACAGAAGGAAGGACCGTCTTTGCACCCTCTCCTGTATAACCGCCCCAGATACCGTTCACATCAAGACATGGACGGATGCCGGTACGTTCGAGAGTAGAATATCCGGCCTCGCCCTTGACCTCATTGATTTCAAGGAATTCCTTATACTCATGCATATCGAAAGGAGCGCGTGAAAGCTTCTCCCTGTCCTCTGCCGAAAGCTCCACCACATCATCATAGAAACCCTTGACGGTAATATGTCCGTCCTTGTCGATGAGGGAGGAAATCATATCGCAGAGAACGTTGATCGGATTCGCTACCGCACCGCCATAATGGCCTGAATGAAGATCCTTGTTCGGTCCGGTCACGTTAACCTCCACGTACGAAAGGCCGCGCATTCCGCAATTGATGGAAGGAACTGATTCTGAAAGCATTGTGGTATCAGACACAAGGATAATATCCGCTGCAAGACGCTCCTTATTGGCTGAGGCCCATGCTGCAAGCGAAGGGCTGCCAATTTCCTCCTCTCCTTCAAGAATGAACTTGACATTATGTTTGAGGCCGCCTTCACGCACCATGAACTCGAAGGCCTTGATGTGCATGAAAAGCTGTCCCTTGTCGTCATTGGCTCCACGGGCATAGATAGCCCCGTCACGTATTACAGGCTCGAACGGATCGGAGTGCCAGAGTCCGATAGGATCGACCGGCTGTACGTCATAATGGCCATATACCAATACGGTAGGCAGCGACGGATCTATCATCTTCTGACCGAATACCACCGGATGACCGGCTGTAGGATATACAGCCGCCTCGTCTGCACCGGCCTCCATAAGCAATTCAACAAGACGCTCTGCGCACCTCTGCATATCAGGCTTGTGCTGCTCAAGCGAGCTCACTGACGGAATCCTCAGAAGTGAGAACAATTCTTCGAAGAATCTCTCCTTATTGGTTTCAATATAATTCTTCATATAAATACGGTTATTAGCGTTTCTGATTCTTATTTTGCCAGCTTCTCCCTGACATATTTTGCCGTAAGACGGAAAGACTTCTTCCCTGAAGAAGGAGCCTCATACATGGCATCGGTCATAATAGCCTCACATATAGAACGGAGACCGCGGGCACCGAGCTTGTTCTCGATAGCCGTGTCAACAATGATGTCATATACCTCAGGTTCGACTGTCAGCTTCATTCCGTCAAGTTCGAACATTTTTTCATACTGACGCATGAGGGCATTCTTGGGTTCGACCAGAATCCTCTTGAGAGCATCCCTGTCAAGATGGTCAAGGTACGTTATCACAGGCAGACGTCCGATTATCTCAGGAATGAGTCCATAGGAACGTAGATCCTGAGCCTCGACATACTGCAGAAGATTATCCTTGTCTATCTTCTGCTTATTGGCTGATCCGAAGCCGATCACCTGAGTATTGAGCCTCTGGGCAATCCTTCGTTCTATACCTTCAAAGGCACCGCCGCAGATGAAGAGGATATTCTGCGTGTTGACATGAAGGAACTCCTGCTCAGGATGCTTGCGTCCACCCTTAGGGGGAACATTCACTATGCTTCCTTCGAGCAGCTTGAGCATGGCCTGCTGCACGCCCTCGCCTGATACGTCGCGGGTGATGGACGGATTGTCGCTCTTGCGGGCTATCTTGTCTATTTCATCGATGAATACTATGCCCCTCTCAGCTTTGGCCACATCGAAGTCAGCCTCCTGAAGAAGCCTTGTCAATATGCTTTCGACATCCTCTCCGACATAACCGGCCTCCGTAAGAACTGTAGCGTCAACGATCGTGAAAGGTACATTCAGAAGTTTCGCTATTGTCTTGGCCAGCAATGTCTTGCCGGTACCGGTAGGGCCGACCATGAGTATATTCGATTTCTCGAGATCGAACTCATTGTCGCTGCAGAGATTGTTGTTGAGCCTCTTGTAATGGTTATAGACAGCGACAGAAAGAATCTTCTTGGCCCTGTCCTGCCCTATCACATACTGGTCGAGAAATGCATGAATATCTTTCGGCTTATGATCTGTCTCAACCTTTCCGAGAGGATTACCGGCAGGCGCAGACATTCCCTCATAATCCTTGAGATAGTCTTCAGCCAGCCTGACACAGTCTGCACAGATACAGGCATCCATACCCTGCAGCAGAGACACCTCATTCTCTCCCCTGCCGCAGAACATGCAGTATCGTCCGTTGTTCTTTCCTTTTGCCATTACCTGTTCTTTTTAGTGAGGATCTCGTCAACCATGCCATACTCGAGGGCCTCCTTGGCATTCATCCAGAAATCACGGTCGCCGTCTGCATAAATCTTCTCTATAGGCTGACCGGAATGCTCCGAAATGATGGTATAGAGTTCCTTCCTTATCTTCTCGATTTCCTGAGCGGCGATAAGAATGTCCGAAGCCTGCCCCTGCGCACCGCCGAGCGGCTGATGGATCATCACCCTCGAATGCGGAAGAGCCGACCTCTTGCCGGATGCGCCGGCACAGAGAAGGACTGAGCCCATTGATGCCGCCATACCGGTGCAGATCGTGGCCACATCCGGCTCTATCAGCTGCATGGTGTCATATATGGCGAGACCGGAAGAAACATGCCCGCCAGGGGTATTGAGATAAAGGGAGATGTCGCCCGAAGGATCGTTGGATGCAAGGAAAAGAAGCTGTGCCGTAACGATATTGGCCACATCGTCGTCAATAGGAACGCCGAGAAAGATGATCCTGTCCATCATCAGACGGCTGAATACATCCATCGAAGCCACATTGAGACGTCTCTCCTCAAGAATGGTAGGATTTATATAGGCATCAAGTGCCGAAGAGTACCTGTGCATGGTCATGGAACTGATTCCATGCTCAAGGCGTGAGTATTTCAGGAATTCTGAATTCATATTCTGAGTGTATAAATATCCTTCGCCATTGCTCAGGATGACATATATAAAAAAGGGTCGGCTTGCGAGCCGACCCGTGACATCAAATTATTTCAACTCGCGGAACTTTTCAACTGAGATCTTCTTCTTCTTGAGAGTAACGACCTCACGTACGGCAGCCACCGTCTTTTCGTTCTCCACCTGATCGAGAATCCTGCGGCCCTGCTCCTCCTGTGAAAGAATATTCTTTGCAAATGACTCGAGCTGCTCATCAGGAACATTGTTCATTCCATACATAGCGAACTGATATGCCGCAAAGCCCTTGGCGCTTGCAAGAAGATCGGCTTCCTCGATCTTGACGCCATACTTGTTCATGAGATAGCTGCGGACCATCTGCCACTTGTAGTCAGCGATAAAGAGAGCCCACTCCTTCTCGATGTCCTCCATTGTGAACTTGCCGTCGTTA
>CAYXMV010000078.1:0-10258 GCA_964466235.1 uncultured Muribaculaceae bacterium
ACTCGAAAATTCATCATAATATTTCAAATGATAAAATTTTAAACAGTTTCTTAGTTGTTTTATATTCCTTTATCAGGTCCGGCGTTTCATCGGATGATACGCCTTATCTTGTTGGATTCCGAGATAAGATCGCGGATAGACTCTTCATCCCCTTCTGCAATCGCATTGCGGAATGCCTGCATCTTTTCTATATAGGTATCTATGACATGAAGGACATTGTCGGCGTTCTGGGTAAGGATTGGCGTCCACATGTCCGGGCTGCTCTTGGCAAGTCGTACAGTCGATGAGAATCCGCCCGAAGCAAGGTCGAAGATATGCTTCTCATCCTTTTCCTTGTCGAGAACCGTGAGGGCCAGGGCAAAAGACGTCACATGTGAGATGTGCGAGACGTATGCCGTATGGACATCATGGCTGGAAGAATTCATATATATCGTCCTCATGTTAAGGGCCTCGTACAGCTTTTCTACCATGCGGACAGCCTTGGGATCCGACTCCTCCGAATCACAGATTATGCCTGCATGGCCGTCGAAGAGTCCCGGCATGGCCGCCCATGGACCGCTGTACTCGGTGCCGGCCATCGGATGGGTCGCCACATACTGTCGGCGGGCAGGATGATATTTCACGCTGCGGGCGAGCTGCTCCTTTGTCGAGCAGACATCCATCACGACCTTGCCCTTAACACCGGTCGCGGCAAAGCGGTCCAGCACTTCCGGGAGAAGTTTCACCGCCGCACCGACAGGAACAGCCAATATCACGACATCGCTCTCGTCCATACATTCCTCAAGGGAAAGCATCCGGTCTATGAGACCTATCTTTTCAGCGGCAGCAGCATTGACCGGCTCAGCCTCCACACCAAAAACTTGGTCTGCAAAGCCTTTACGCTTCAGATCTATAGCAATCGAACCTCCGATCAAGCCTAATCCTACAATTCCTATATTCATATCTGGCACTTAAAATATTATCATTCAACTTATTACGATTATTCACTGCCGTCAGACTGCAGCAGTGAGTCAGAGTATTTTGCTGGTGTTCAGGGAGTTAAGCGCCAGCGAGATGCGGATCTTTTCGGCGGCGAGGCGCAGGGTTTCAGGTTTGGCGCACAGGGATATGCGGATATAACCCTCTCCGTTGCGGCCGAAGATGAAGCCCGGGGTTATGAACACGCCCGCACCGTAGAGGATACTGTCGGAAAGACGTTCACCTGCGGACTTGTGAGGGGAGGACGGATCGGGAGAGACGGTTTCCCGGACCTTGCCCCAGAGGAACATGCCGGAGCTGTTGCTTTCATATTCTGCTCCGATAAGGTCGAAGATTTCACCTGCAAGCACACGACGGCGGCGATATTCGTCATTGAGGGCAGCGAACCACTCGGGCCCCTGTTTCAGTGCCTCGACTGCAGCAAGCTGAAGCGGCTTGAACATTCCTGAATCCATCTGGCTCTTGACCTTCAGGATTTCAGATATGACCTGAGCATCTGCCGCAACCATTCCTATACGCCAGCCGGCCATGTTGTGGGCCTTGCTAAGAGAGTTCAGTTCAAGACAGCACTCCTTGGCACGTGGCCGGGCGAGAATGGAGAGCGGATTATCGTTCAGGATGAAGCTGTAAGGGTTGTCGTTGCATATCATTATGCCATGGCGCAGACCGAAATCCACTAACCGATCATAAAGTTCAACAGTTGCAGCGGCACCTGTAGGCATGTTCGGATAATTGGTCCACATGATCTTGACCCCTGTAAGATCCATCTTTTCAAGAGCATCGAAATCGGGTTGCCATCCGTTGCCGGCCTTCAGGTCGTAGGTGAGGATTTCAGCTTCGGCAAGCTTAGAGGCAGATGAGTATGTCGGATAGCCCGGGTCAGGAACGAGAACCTTGTCGCCTTTGTCCAGAAAAGCGAGAGAAATAAGGAGAATGCCCTCCTTGGAGCCTGCGAGCGGCTGGATTTCTGCAGCAGGGTCAAGGGTGACTCCGTACCAGCGGTCATACCATAAGGCAAATTCCTTCCTGAGCTCGGGAAGGCCGACATAACTCTGATAGGCATGATTGCCAGGCATGGACGCCGATTCCCTCAACGCCTCTATGGCCTGAAGAGGCGGCATGCCGTCGGGGGAACCGATTCCGAGATTTATCACGGGCTCTTCACCTTTTGAGGCGCGTGCGGCATTCATCGCCGCTATTTCCTTCAGTTTCCTCGAGAAATAATATTCCTGGACTGATTCTGTTCTCTTTGCGGGTTTAACAATCATATGGCTGCTGTGTATTCTCCTAATATATCAAGGTCGTTCATAAGGGGACGGACGGCCGCGAGGGCCTGCTCATAACGGGTGTAGTCGTCAAACTTTATGTCAACATAAAAGAAGTACTGCCACTCCTGGCCCGGAATCGGAAGCGACTGGATCCTCGTCAGGTTCATTCCGTAGAAAGAGAGGATGGTCAGCACATGGGCAAGAGAGCCCGGGGTATGCGGCAGAGTAAAGCACATCGACGACTTATCGACTTTCGCGCGATCGACTTCAAGAGAATCATCAAACACAAGGAATCTCGTAAAGTTCTGCTTATAGGTCTCGATACCCGGGGCAAGCACCTCAAGGCTATAGAGTTCCGCTGCCAGCTCCGACGCCACGGCCCCGACTCCCTTCAGACCTTGCTCAGCCACTTCTGCTGCACTTTTCGCCGTATCCTCAGACTCCACAAGACGTATCCACGGATAGTCCTTGAAGAATTCGCGGGTCTGGTTTATGGCCATGTAATGCGTCCTTACCTCCTTGATTTCCTCTATCGTCTGACCTGGAAGAGCCATAAGGTTCTGCCTGATTCTCAGAAAGACTTCGCCCTTTATCTTGCGGTCATACTTCCTGAGAAGTTTGAAATTCGGGAGCAGTCCTCCGGAAACGGTGTTCTCGATCGCCATCACCGCAGCATCCGAACGTCCCTCGGACATGCTTCCGTAAAGTCCCTCAAATGTGGCACATTCCACTATCTCGGGCACTATATGTCCGTGATCCTCATAGAAAAGCCTTGCCGCCTGTTCGTGGAAACTGCCTTTCACTCCCTGTATCGCTACCTTTTTATCCATAACTCAAAAAAAACGCTGTCCGGCCATGACCGGACAGCATGAATTCATATACTATATTCGACACACAGCTTCCGGTCCATCATCTTTCCTGATAATAGAAATAAAAACCGAAGCTGTTAAATCGATTGTTTCCCATAACGGTTACAAATATAGTTATTTTTTGATAATGATATACATATTTACACTTAAGATATAACTTCTTCGCTGGCGCTCGGAATGACAGTGAAATCTTCAAAGAATCAGACAGTCATGATGTCCTTTTCCTTTGCTGCAACGAGATCGTCAACCTTCTTTGTGAAGGCGTCGGTCTCCTTCTGCACAAGCTGCTCGTACTCCTTCTGGAGATCCTCAGGCATACCGTCCTTGTTTGCCTTCTTGAGCTGCTCGATAGCGTCGCGGCGCGCATTTCTCACGCTTACCTTTGCATTCTCGCCAGCACCCTTGGCCTTCTTGATGAGTTCCTTGCGGCGCTCTTCGGTCAGAGGCGGAACGGTACAGCGGATAGACTCTCCGTTGTTTGAAGGGGTGAGACCTACATTAGCATCGAGGATGGCCTTCTCGATAAGCGGAATCATCTTCTTCTCCCATGGCTGGATCATGAGGGTCTTTGCATCAGGAGTAGTGACTGAAGCCACCTGAGGGACCGGTGTCGGACTGCCGTAGTAGTCAACCATAACGCTGTTGAACACAAGCGGGTTAGCCTTGCCCGCACGATATGTCTTGAGATCCTCTTCGAGGTGATTGACGGCACTTGTCATCTTGTCTTTCGCGCCTGTCAGGATTTCTTTTGCTTTTGTTATCATGGTTATTTTGTTTGATTGTTTCTTGTCGGTATAGACGTCTCGACTTCGTTCGACATGACATAGCTACACATGCACGAGCGTGCCGACCTTCTCGCCCTTGACGAGCTTCGTGAGGTTGCCCTTCTGATTCATGTCAAAGACGATGATAGGCATGTTGCCTTCGCGGCAGAGGGCAAAGGCAGTCTGGTCCATAACCTTGAGCCTGTCCTCTATAGCCTTGTCGAAACTGAGTTCCTCATATTTAACAGCCGCAGGATCCTTTTCGGGGTCAGCCGTATAGACTCCGTCAACACGGGTACCCTTGAGAAGAGCGTCCGCACCTATCTCGAGAGCACGGAGAGCCGCTCCTGAATCGGTGGTGAAGTAAGGGTTGCCGGTACCTCCTGCGATAAGGGCCACACCTCCGCGCTCCATCACCGCCACAGCATCATCCCTCATATAATAGCGGGCCACAGGCATCATAGGGGTCGCGGTAAAGACTTCCGCCTCGACTCCCGCACTGCGGATAGCCATTGCAAGTCCGAGAGAGTTGATCACCGTCGCAAGCATTCCCATCTTGTCGCCGTTCACCCTGTCAAATCCTTTTCCCACGCCCTGAAGACCACGGAAAATGTTTCCTCCGCCTATCACTATGGCCACCTGAAGGCCGTTCTTCACAGCCTCGGCTACCTCCTCTGCGTATGCGGCAAGCCAGTTTTCGTCAATGCCTTTGCCGGCAGGGCCTCCAAGGCTTTCTCCGCTCAATTTGAGCAATACTCTCTTATATGTTCCCATATCTTTTTCCTTTGATGTTTTGACAAACAAAAATATCGAATTATTATGAAACTTGCAAGAAAGAATATATCTTTGCATAACGTAACGGTAAATTCTGACTGAATATTAACTATAACATTCAATAACTACTATGGCACTTTCATCAATTACCAAGAAGCTTATCATGAGTATAAGCGGTCTTTTCCTCATTGTGTTCCTGCTTCTGCACATGACTATCAACTTCTTCTCCGTGATTGACTCGTTTACAGGAAAGTATGGTGCTGCAGACGGACTCTTCCAAGTCGGCTGCGACTTCATGGCGCTCCCTATCGTGACAATCATGGTTCCTGTACTTGCTGCAGGTTTCCTTGTGCACATCGTTTATGCATTCATCCTCACCATCAACAACCTCAAGGCTCGTGGCGGATACAACCGTTATGAAGTTGCAAGCAAGGCAAAGGCTGAATCATGGGCGGCAAAGAACATGTTTGTCCTCGGAATCGTAGTACTCGGACTTCTCGTATTCCACCTCAATCATTTCTGGGCAAAGATGCAGCTCGCAGAGTGGATGGGCGAACACGCAGCAACCCCCTACGACCTCCTCAACGC
This sequence comes from uncultured Muribaculaceae bacterium, assembly GCA_964466235.1. GTDB lineage: Bacteria > Bacteroidota > Bacteroidia > Bacteroidales > UBA932 > Cryptobacteroides. Next base: position 5,242 of record CAYXMV010000078.1, read on the forward strand.
CACATTCCAGCACTGGTGGATGGTACTCATCTATATAGTATGGTTCTGCGCACTCGGACTTCACCTTTCACACGGATTCTGGAGCGCATTCCAGAGCATAGGATTCAGCAACAAGAAGTGGGAAAAAAGACTCACCTGGATCGGATACATCTTCGTGGCAATAATCGTTCTCGGCTTCACAGCTGTCGCCATCAACGCCTGCATGCAGGCAAACGGATGCTGCGCATGCTGCTAAATTCTGACAGACATAAAAAAAAGAACAGGGTCCCGAATCTGCGGATCCTGTTCTTTTTTTTACCCGATCATACAGGCATAGTCTTGAATCGTAGCCACGCGGCAACATCAGGAGGAAGCAGCGGAGAGAGGGTACGGAACACACGGTCATTATAGGCATTGAGCCATCTGAGTTCCTCAGCAGTGAGAAGATTCTTCAGAACCGGAGCTGTGTCTATATGGCAACAGGTCAGGGTCTCGAAGTCGAGCCAGTCGCCGAATTCAGTCGCTCCGGCTTCCCTGCATAGGATCACGTTCTCGTGGCGGATGCCGTGCATGCCCTCGCGATAGAGTCCCGGCTCGTTTGAAGTGACCATTCCTGGAAGAAGAGGCTGGGAATTGAAATTCTGACGTATTTCCTGAGGGCCCTCATGGACACAGAGCCAGTAACCAATGCCGTGGCCAGTACCATGTCCATAGTTGCGGCGGGCTCTCCACAGAGGAATACGGGCGAGGACATCAAGCTGACATCCGGCTGTCCCCTTAGGAAAAACTGCCATAGAAAGACCTATCATCCCTTTCAGCACAAGAGTATAGTCCTCCTTTTCAAGTTCCGTTGTCTCTCCCATAGGGACTGTTCTTGTAATGTCTGTGGTTCCGGTAAGATACTGGCCGCCGGAGTCGATGAGATAAAGTCCGTGAGGACGGATTACAGGCGAATCTTCGCGAGGGGTCGAATAGTGAGGCAGGGCGGCAGAAGCACCGTATGCCGAAATATTCTCGAAACTGTTCCCGCGATAGCCCGGAACCTCCGCACGGAAGGCTGTCAGACGCTCGGAGGCCTTCCACTCGGTCACTTCACGACCGGAAGCCGTCGCAGTCTCAAGCCAATGCAGGAACAATGTCACTGCGACACCGTCATCTATATATGTCTGCTTCAGTCCTTCGATTTCAGAGGAAACCTTCACGGCCTTCTCAAGTATGACCGGAGACCTGCCTGAAATGAGGCTGGAGGCAGGATATGCATCCTTTATATATGTATGCAGATGATGGTTCAGAGTCGATGGATCGACGAAGATGACCGGCTGGACCTCGTCACAGGTAAAGTCTGAGAGAGCGAAAAAGACCGCATCGTAATCTTCCATGTCAACCCCGTCCATTTCAAGCTCACTGAAACTGTCCTCGGTGTCCGGATCAGAGGTTCCATCCCCAAGAGGCTTACGCACAAACCACTTCACATAATCCTGACTGACAAGGAGATAGGAAATGACGAGCGGATTGTATTCGATGTCATTCCCACGGACATTGAGCATCCATGCAATCTCATCAAGGGATGTGAGGAGCACTCTGTCAACTCCTTTTAGCAGCATCCACTTGCGCAGCCATGATATTTTTTCCGCACGAGGAAGTCCTCCGAAACATTCCACATCAAGGGTAGCTATCGGAGTGACCGGTATCCGTGGACGGTCTGTCCATAGGCCGTCGAGCATATCCGGGACGTCAACCACGGATCCCTTCATACCGGACAGGGCTTCTTCGATTTCCCTGACGGAACTCACATCCTGACAGAGACCGTCAACCGCCACGGTGCGGATTCCCCGGGAAGCAAGCCACTGAGGTATATAGACCGAATCGGGCTGACGGGTCTTGTGAAGTTCGACTCCCGTACCTTCAAGCTGGGCAAGGGCCTGGATGAAATAACGTGAGTCTGTCCACAGGCCGGCATGGTCACGGGTGATGACAAGGTCTCCTGCCTCGCCTGTGAAACCGGTCATCCATCTCACCTGCTGCCACCTCGGAGCCGGATATTCGCTGCTGTGGGGATCGGAACCGCTGATGACGACTGCATCCCATCCGTTCTCCGCCATGAGGGCTCTCAGGGCCTCTATCCTGTCTGAATAAACATTTGACATTTCAAATCCGTTTTAGATGCTGTTTAAGAAACTGTTTAAAATTATGGGACTGCAATTTACGGATTTTTATGCACACCGTCAAGTGCATATCAATCAATACGGGCACGGATATGGCGGACAAGGATAAGGGCTAAGGACTTCAATCCGTCTGACGGAGACTCTTCATCTATGATGCCTGTAAACAATCTGACGAACATTCCGGTAAAAAGCCTTTTCCTGAGAAAGAAGAGTACGGCGAAAGCGGCAAGATAGACCCCTCCCACGATAAATGCAGCACCGGCCTGACTCCCGATCACGTTACCGAGCAAGAGTATGAATCCTAAAGCGAATGCAGCAAGCACAATCATCATCAGGACAACCATAATGAGGATGGAGAGGAATCTGCCGAATCCTTCGGCCAGTCCCTCCACAGCCTTGCGTTTAAGAGTATCTGTCCTCTCTCTCAGATATTCGCCCAAGACAGAATACAGATCATCTGTAAGTCTGCGCCGGGCGTCCATCACTTTTCCTCCAACGCAGCTTCGATAGTGTCGAGACCCTCGACAAGTTTTCCTTTGGCCATTCCGGCAACATCGGCAACACCTTTCTTGATTTTGGCGCGGGTCTTTTCTCCCGAATCCGGTGCAAGAAGGACCGCAGCCACCGCTCCTGCCATCGCTCCTGCGATGAAGCAGAGGATTGAATTTCCTGTGTTCATGATTTCTATGTCTATAAGTTAATTCCGTTACCTGCCAAACCGATGACAGGCATTCATGGACATTTCAGAAACCATACCACGGAAGGGGTCAGACGAGCTCGGAAATGATGGAATCGGATATGAAGAAGCGGTTTTCCGGAATACGGACTTTGCCGGTCCCGAGAGTGACTAAGTGCCCTCCTTCGATGAGTCCCGACAATACGGCAGGATCGGAGCAGGACTTGAGATAGTCATAGGGGATACCTTCCGAAGTGCGCAATGCAAGCATGATGTGTTCGAGGGCGATCTGTTCACCGGTGAGCGTCTCGCCATCCCTTATCTGTTCGAAATTCCCCGCCCGGGCGGCCTCGAGATACGAGTGCAGGTCAGGACTGTTCCACTGACGGACATTCCCCATGAAGCTATGTGCCGCAGGACCGAGGCCGACATACGGGATATGGCGCCAGTAGGCTGAATTATGCAAGGCCTCATGACCCGGAAGGGCGAAGTTTGATATTTCATAATGATTGTATCCGGCAGCGGCAAGTGTTCCGCACATAATCTCGTACTGGGCCGCACAGAGTTCCTCCGAAGCCTCCGACCACTTCCCTTTTTCGACAAGTCCTGCAAGGGCACTCCCCGGCTCCACTGAGAGCTGATAGGCTGATATGTGCTTAGGAATCAGACCGTCCGGCGATATGTCGAGAGCAGCGGAAAGGGTATCGCGCCAGCGGATTTCGGACAGCTGAGGCAGACCGAAGATGAGGTCTATGCTGATATTGTCCGCTCCGGCTTCTTCCAATATGGCATAGGCCCTGCGCGCGGCCGGAGAATCATGTCTGCGGTTCATCCAGCGCAGGATCCCGTCATCGAAGGACTGGACTCCCATGCTGATGCGGGTGACCCCGAGTTCAAGCAGGCCTTCGACATAGGAGTGCCCCCTTTCTATGATGTCATCGGGATTGACCTCGACAGTGAATTCATCGTATGGTCCGCCATGCCCTGTCTCCGCAAGGGCCTCCATGATGGTGGAGAATACAGAAAGGGGCAGCACCGATGGGGTGCCGCCTCCTATATATAAGGTATTGACTTCATCTGTGATTTCCTCCCTGCGCGCAAGTGCCTCAAGTGCCACCGCCCTGCCATATTCCGTGAACAGAGACGGTCCATCGGCCTTGCGGCATCGGGCCGCTATCTCCGAATAGAAGTCACAATATGTACAGAAACTTCTGCAGAAAGGTATGTGGATGTATATCACCTTATCTGAGCATGACTTCAGCTTCACCGAGCTTGCCCTGCTCCGTGTAGGCCTCGACAGTATAGATACCCTTCATATACGAAGGTATGTCATTGAGATAGATGCTGAGCTCGACCTCCTTGCCCTGGTAGTCGATCTCGCGTGACGCCGAGCATATCATAGGTTCACCGTCAACCTCGAATGTCCTCTGAGTGCTGTTGGTAAGAAGGATTCCGTCAGGATCCTTTACCCTGATATATATCCTAATAGGTCCCTTAGGGGCAAGGTCGTTCTCCACCAGACTGAGAGTGGCAAGCATCCTCACTACCCTGCTGCTCCTGTCCGTGATCTTGTCCGAAGAGTTGTAGGCCTCCATCCTCAGGCCACGTGCCTTAATTACCGAACCGGCAGCCACCCGGCCGCTGAGGCTCTCGACCGTATTCTGGAGCTCTTCATTCTGCCTGCGGCTTTCCTCTGCCTCGCGACGTGCAGCAGCCGCATCAGCCGTGAGCTTCTTGTTGAGGGTATTGAGGGAGTCGATCTGGACTATATAGTTCCTCATGATGCTTCTGAGGGTGCCGAGTTCCTTTTCGTACTGACGCATCTTCGCCCTGTTGGTAGCCTCTGTCTTCTGTATCCTTTCAATGAGCTGGGAAACCTCTTCGCGTGATGAATCCAGCTGTGAATTGATGGTATCATAGTCAGAAGAGAGCATCGCATAATCGTTCTGAAGATCTATCATCTGGGCCGTAAGTTCCTCCTTCTCAAGGGTGAGCTCATTGACCAATGTATATTTCTGATACCAGATATACGCCAGTGTACCTGCAAGCACAACTGCCACTGCGGCGAGAATGTACATTACATTTTTCAAATTCTTCTCTTCCATAATATGGGCTTTTAAATATGATTATTCTCTTTAGGTCTGCAAACTTACATAAAATCTTCCGATTTTATGCCAGTTGATATAAAAATCAAGGC
>CAYXMV010000079.1:0-10180 GCA_964466235.1 uncultured Muribaculaceae bacterium
GGGCGCATTGGGGACTTTCACCCGTTAGAACATGCCCATGCTGGGCGTACATCAAAATAAGGTAGCCGTCGGCTACCTTATTTTGATTTCTGCTCTTCCTCCAGTTTTTTCCGATAGGCATCCATCCGCTTTTTCCATGCAATCTGACGGGCACGCTGTTCTTTTGATTTGCGTGCCTGAAGATCTTCCATCTTCTTTTCGAGGTAATTGTCCGCCATATCAGTCTTTCGCGTAAGTGGTGATGTTCTGCTCACGCCCGAGGTGGCAGACAAGAAGGCAGTCATTATGTTCGGCAACGATACAGTCCTCGAGGCCCTGCACCACTACCCTCTTCACATTCGGAGCATGGACTATGCAGCCTTTGGTATCATACAGACGGACATCCTGACCGACTACGGCATTGCCTTGATTATCATGCGGCATAAGGGTGCGCAGAGAGCCCCAGGTACCGAGATCGCTCCATCCGAAATCCGCAGGAACGGTATAGATGCAGTCTGCCTTTTCCATAACGGCATAGTCAATCGAAATCTTTTCGCAGGTCGGAAAAAGTTCACTCACGACACTCTGTTCATCAGGAGAATAGAATGACTTTGACATCTTATCCATGATTTCTGCAAGGGAAGGAGTATGTCTGCGGAGTTCACTCGTGATAGTGTCGATATTCCACACGAATATGCCGGCATTCCACAGGTAATTTCCCGCAGCGAGATACTCGAGAGCCACCTCAAGAGAAGGCTTCTCGCGGAAAGAATCCACCTTGAGGATCTCTCCCTCCGCCACAGATCCGGCAGCAATATATCCATATCCTGTCTCGGGACGGCTCGGTTTGATTCCCACAGTGACTATACGTCGGCCGGAAGCCGTAAAATCGAGGGCAGCAGAAACCACACGGGCAAACTCTGAAGTATTAACGACAAGGGCATCCGACGGAGTCACCACCACATTAGCCTCGGGGTGGCGCTGGCGTATCTTCCAGCATGCATACGCGATGCAAGGAGCCGTATTACGCATAGCCGGCTCGGCAAGTATATGATCGTCAGGAATTTCCGGAAGCTGCGCCTTGACAATGTCAACATATCTTTCGCCCGTCACCACCCAGAAATTCTCCTTCGGGCACACAGGAGCGAACCTGTCAACCGTCATCTGTATGAGAGTCCTTCCTACTCCCATGACATCCACAAACTGCTTAGGCATCTGAGGCGTGCTCATCGGCCAGAATCTGCTTCCGATTCCGCCGGCCATGATAACAATATGATTCTCCATATAGTCAGTCTCTTTTGAAAATATCTCTTGTATAGACCTTGTCCCTCACATCATCAAGGGTCTCGTCATAACGGTTGGCAATGATGGCGTCACACATAGTCTTGAAACGCGGGAGGTCATTGACTACCTCACTTCCATAGAAGGTCGCACCGTCCTCGAGGACAGGCTCATAGACTATCACCTTGGCACCTTTTGCCTTGATGCGCTTCATCACTCCCTGAATCGAACTCTGACGGAAATTGTCCGAATTGCTCTTCATCGTCAGGCGATAGACACCGATCGTGCACGGCCTCTCGTATGAGGCCTCGTAGGTCGGCCCCTCGCTGTAGGAATAATATCCGGCCATCTGAAGCACCCTGTCCGCGATATAGTCCTTGCGGGTGCGGTTGCTTTCCACTATGGCGCGCACAAGATTCTGAGGCACATCCTCATAATTGGCAAGGAGCTGCTTGGTATCCTTCGGGAGACAGTAGCCGCCATAGCCGAAAGACGGATTGTTATAATGCTGCCCAATGCGCGGATCAAGGCAGACGCCCTCTATAATCTTCCGAGTATCAAGTCCCTTCATTTCAGCGTATGTATCAAGCTCATTGAAATAGCTGACCCTGAGTGCAAGGTATGTGTTTGCGAAAAGCTTCACCGCTTCAGCCTCTGTAAAGCCCATGAAAAGGGTCTCGACGTCAGGATTGAGCGAAGCCTCCTTCAGCAGACCGGCAAAAGTCTCCGCCGCCGCTTTCAGACGCGGCTCGGAAAGATCCGTTCCCACTATTATACGGGAAGGGTAAAGGTTGTCATAGAGGGCCTTGGACTCACGGAGAAACTCAGGGCTGAAAAGGATGCCGGCACTTCCGGTCCTGGTGCGTATAGCTTCTGTATAGCCGACTGGAACAGTTGACTTTATGACCATTATAGCCTTCGGATTGACCTTGAGAACAGTGCCGATGACCGACTCGACTGCGGAAGTATCGAAGAAATTCTTCTTCGCATCGTAGTTCGTCGGGGCGGCGATCACCACAAAATCAGCATCCCTGTAAGCCTCCTCCGCGTCGAGAGTCGCCGTGAGGTCCAGCTGCTTTTCAGCAAAATATTTCTCTATGTACTCATCCTGGACAGGCGACTTTCTGCGATTTATCATCTCCACCTTCTCAGGAAGTATATCCACAGCCGTAACGCTATGCCTCTGAGACAGGAGGGTCGCAAGGGAAAGCCCCACATATCCTGTACCTGCTACTGTTATCTTCATATTTCTTTAATGCCATATCAGAGCCCCGAAAGAGTCGGAACATCCTACATGATTTACAAAATTAAGCATTTCTGCTGAATAAGCCCTTGATCCTATGCCGTAAATCAGCCCACACTACAGAAAAACCGACTACAAGAGTTTGGCCGAACTGTACGAAAGTCTGGGTCGGGAAGAGAAACAGAAGGGCTGATGTCTTACTCACGTGCCCCCAAAGAGACCTTGTCTTGTTGAGCAGATAATTCGTACCACGGTTCTTATAGATGGAACGTTCCTTTCCGAAATTTCCCTCATCCAACACGCGTCTGATGATCTTTTCGGCCTTGTACTCATACCCGCCGTCATAGAACGGGAACTCCTCTTCATCCATGCCCAGCTGCTTGACAAGCACACACCCGAAAGCCTTCCACGGCTTCATCATGTCCATATCTGTAAGAAGCTTATGCAGATATTCAAGGTCAAGACGTCCTTTACGGCTATGCAGGAAGAGCATCCAGTCGCAGAACTGCCTCAGACCGATTCCGCTCGTGAGGAAATGATGGAAAAGATGGTTGAATATATAGAAGGCATTGAAATCATCGGCCGGGGTATTGACTGCCGTACCGGCAAAGTCATAGGCAACAAGACCTGTTGAAGTTCCCCGGTCGGATGCTGACTGATAAGTGGCCTCGAGTCTGGCTGTAAGATGATTATCAGTAAATCTGTGGATCTCCACCTCTACCCCGCCGGGCATTGTGACATGATAATGCTTGCTGACTTCGATAAGGTCTTTTCCGTCAATCTTGGCAGCCACAGGCGCAAGAAGATCATGTGCCCTCTCGGCATTCTCCAGTCCCACATACAGGTCGATGTCCCCGCACTGCCTGAGCTCCGGCACAGGATAATTGCGGGCCAGTCCCTGCCCTTTCAGAAGCACGGACTCAACACCGCCTGCGCGGAGTGTCTCAACCACTTTCACCAAGGTATTGTTCAATAGATTATGGGTAAGCATACTGTTCATCACGAACTTCCGGACCTTATCCTTCAGTTCCTGCGGCACCCTCACGGAAATCTCCGTATCAGAAAGCATGAGATTACCGACAAGGGCGAGCACCGACTGACTTCTTGCCAGCCTCACGACACTCCCCCACTCACTGAAATCCTGCGGCACCTGCGGTCTGACGCCCCACAAGGCCGATTTCAGCAAATCCATAAAAACTGTTTCATATCGTTTCATCGTAAGCCGTACATTTGTTCGTAATATTTCCGGTAATCTCCGAAAGTGACATTATCCATCCACTCCTGATTCTCAAGATACCACTTCACCGTCCGTTCTATCCCTTCCTCGAACTGAAGAGACGGCTCCCAACCGAGTTCCTCATGAAGCTTCGAGCTGTCTATGGCATATCGTGCATCATGACCGGCACGGTCGGTGACATAAGTGATCAGATCAAGGCTGTACCCTTCCGGATTGCCGAAGAAGCGGTCAACTGTCCTTATGAGCACCTTTATAAGGTCTATGTTCTTCCATTCGTTGAAACCTCCTATATTATAGGTTTCAGCAATCTTGCCTTTGTGGAAGATCAGATCGATCGCCTTCGCATGATCCTCGACATATAGCCAGTCTCGGACATTCTCTCCCTTTCCATAGACTGGGAGTGGCTTTCTGTTGCGGATATTGTTGATGAACAACGGAATCAACTTTTCAGGGAACTGATAAGGTCCGTAGTTGTTCGAGCAGTTTGTCACGATTGTCGGCATGCCGTAGGTGTCGTGGTATGCACGGACGAAGTGATCTGATGAAGCCTTTGAAGCTGAATAAGGGCTATGAGGGTTATACTTTGTTGTCTCATAGAAGAAGTCATCGCCGTAGGCTTTGTGACCTGCAGATGAGGCTACTGTCTTGAATGGTGGTTCTATGCCTTCAGGATGGTTCATGGTGAGGGCGCCGTAAACCTCATCGGTTGAGATGTGGTAGAAGCGGCAAGGGATGCCTTGAGATGCCCGATCGGAGGCGGGCATGACGTTGTCGGAGGCCGGTATGACGCTGTCGGAGGCCGGTATGACGTAATTGAATTGTTCCCAATATAGTTTTGCAGCCTGAAGAAGGCTCAATGTTCCCATTACATTTGTTCTGGCGAAAGTGAAGGGATCCTTGATTGATCTGTCAACATGACTTTCGGCAGCAAGATGGATGATGCCGTCAACCCGATGCTCCTGCATAAGGGCCAGGATGGCATCAAAATCACAGATGTCTGCCTTCACAAAGGTATAATTGGGCCTGTCCTCTATGTCCTTCAGGTTGGCAAGGTTGCCGGCGTAGGTCAGCTTATCAACATTAACTATATGATAATCAGGATATTTCTCGACAAAAAGCCGAACCACGTGGCTACCTATAAACCCGGCACCTCCGGTAATCATCACAGTACGTTTCATTTCACAAGATTCAAAAGATACTGACCATACTGATTCTTTGCCATCGGCTGCGCGAGTTCCGCGACCCTGTCTGCGCTTATCCACCCGTTGCGGAAAGCAATCTCTTCAAGACAGGCGATCTTAAGCCCCTGCCTCTTCTCAATGACCTCAACAAAAGTCGAGGCCTCGGAAAGCGAGTCATGAGTTCCGGTGTCAAGCCATGCAAAACCACGTCCGAGATTCTGAACCTTCAGTACGCCATCTGCAAGGAAATTCTGGTTCACAGTCGTGATCTCCAGCTCACCACGTGAGGAAGGCTTGACAGACTTCGCCACCTCAACCACCTTGTTGGGATAGAAATACAGGCCAACCACAGCATAATTGCTCTTCGGCTCAGCCGGTTTCTCCTCAATGCTCAGACAGTTGCCGGCCTCATCGAACTCTGCCACGCCGTAACGCTGCGGATTATTCACCCAATAACCGAAGATCGTAGCCTTCGCATCTTCCTCTGCAGCACGTACAGCCTCCTTCAGCATAGGCACGAAACTGCTTCCATGGAAAATATTGTCACCCAGGACGAGGCAGACCGAGTCGTCTCCGATGAATTCCTCACCGATAAGGAAGGCCTGAGCCAGGCCGTCAGGCGAAGGCTGCTCTGCATAAACGAAATTTACGCCATAATCACTTCCATCCCCCAGAAGCCGCTGAAAACCCTGAAGATCATGAGGAGTGGAGATGACAAGAATATCCCTGATACCAGCCAGCATAAGCACCGATATGGGATAATAGATCATCGGTTTGTCAAAAATCGGCAGCATCTGCTTGCTGACACCTTTTGTAATCGGGTAAAGGCGAGTTCCCGAACCGCCTGCCAACACAATTCCTTTCATAGAAACAACATTTACAAAGCATTGTAAGCCTCCAGCGCTTTTTCGAGAATGAAGATTGCGCGCTGAAGATCCTCTTTCTTGAGGACATAGGCTATTCGGACCTCGTCACGCCCCATGCCCGGAGTTGAATAGAAACCGCTTGCAGGAGCCATCATCACGGTCTCTCCTTCGTAACTGAAATCAGTCAGACACCATTCGCAGAACTTGTCTGCATCATCGACCGGAAGCTTGGCCACAGTGTAGAATGCACCCATCGGAATAGGCGAATAGACTCCGGGGATGCGGTTGAGACCATCCACAAGGCATTTCCTGCGCTCCACATACTCCTCATAGACATCAGCGGCATAGTCTTCAGTGCCCTCTATGGACTCTTCGGCCACAATCTGACCCAGAAGCGGCGGACTGAGACGGGCCTGACAGAACTTCATCACAGCCCTGCGCACATCGGCATTCCTGGTCACAAGCGCACCGATGCGGATTCCGCACTCCGAATATCGCTTCGACACCGAATCCACCAGCACGACATTATTCTCGATACCATCGAGATTCAATGCCGAGATATAAGGAGATCCTGTATAGATGAACTCACGATAGACCTCATCCGAGAAGAGATACAGGTCATACTTCTTCACAAGGTCGCGGATCTGATTCATCTCCGCACGGGAATAAAGATACCCCGTCGGATTATTCGGATTGCAGATAAGGATGGCCTTCGTGCGTTCTGTTATCAGTTCCTCGAACTTCTCCACCGGAGGCAGGGCGAAGCCCGTCTCAATGGTCGAGGTCACGGTCTTGATGACTGCGCCAGCCGACACGGCGAATGCCATGTAATTGGCATAAGCCGGCTCCGGCACGACAATCTCATCACCAGGATTCAAGCAGGCAAGGAAGGTAAAAAGCACGGCTTCCGACCCACCGCTGGTAACGATTATATCATTGACGGACAACTCGATACGGAACTTGCGATAATATGCCTGGAGCTTCTCCCTAAGAGAGAGGAAGCCCTGCGAAGGGCTATACTCCAGCACCTTGCGGTCAACATGCTTGAGGGCATCCAGGGCCTTCTGCGGCGTAGGCAGATCCGGCTGACCGATGTTGAGATGATACACCTTTATCCCTCTCGCCTTCGCATCATTGGCAAGCGGAGTAAGTTTCCGGATAGGTGATGACGGCATTTCAATGCCTCTTTCTGATATTTTTGGCATACACTACATCTTTCTCCGCTTCGCTGCGGAATTTCATAATCTGCAAAGATAGTAAAAAGGACGACTAATTATTCATAAATGAACATAACATCATATAGGCGTCTTACTTATGGCCTCAGACACATATCTGACGCAGACAGGAATTCCGTGGCCTTCATGTCAATAAACTGCGCATCGACCTTTCTTGTTCCAGATGAATATCTTCTCCCCTTTTCCGGGGCCTGACCGACAAGCACACCTCCATCGGGACATACTGCATCAGCTGACATAATCAACCTCAAAGCATGCTCTGTCCAAAGCATTTCCACGGTCCTGTAGTCGTGCCACGGCCCTGTCGCACGAGAGCCTCCTTCACCATCCCGGGACAAGACCCAGCGCTTTCTGGTGATCAATTTACGAAATCTGTCAGACTTTCCCGCGTACCAGTCTCCGACAAGAAAGTCTTTCTCTTCATCAGAGAAAGAAAGTGACGCTCCCCTATGGTCAATTACAATCCCCTTTTCTTTCATGGCATCCTTAAGACGGCTCTTCGAAAAGCCTTTGATAGGGTGTTCGCGAAATGTCTGTTTAAACACAGAATACGGAAATGAGCGCTTCCGGGCAATCAATGATGCCTTATCTGCAAGTATATCCCTGCACCACAGATGCTCCCCGTCAAGGTACCGTTGATAAAAGGCAGCTGAATCAGCCGATGTATATCTGAATTGATATTTTCTTGCGTATAAGGACTCCCCTCTTCTCATTTTATATCCAAATCCCTTCTGTCTGCCCGGCCGATCAAAAACCTGAAGTCCTATAGGGGAAATCTTCGTAAAAGGATGGTCCGGATCAAAGTCGTTGAAAAAAGGCATCAGGAGATATATGATCCCGACATGTTCCTCACCATCATCGACAAACCGGTAACGGTCTGCCTCCTTATCATACGGACACATAGCAAAGAACATGGCGACATCAAGATCTGACGTAATATCAAGCATATCAGTCCTCAATCCATAATGCTGCGCAAGCCCAGTATAATCTACATAAAATTTATGAGGCCGAAAAAAGCCATTGACCACAGGATGCGAATCCAGAAGATGACCAAACTCGGTAATCCTCATTCTGTCAACAAATATATCGACGTCATCCGGACTCCTCCCCTCAGAAGTATGGCGATAGATCGACGGTAAACATGGGTAATACTCTTGTCCCTGTCCACGAAAGAAAAACGGATAATGATATTCCGCTGGGAAAAGACGCAATCCTCCTGAGCCGAAGTCCACAACCTCGAAAGTATCCCTGTCCGGAAGAAAAAAGGGCTGATTGACATCCGTCCGCTCAAAAGGCAGCAGCCACTCCTTGAGATTCCGGTCAAAAGCCTCTTTCAAAGCATACGGAGATGAATAAGTCTTGACTTCCATAGATAAATCATTCAATGCATTAAAGGTAATCATATTTATTCAGGTTTCGGTGGAGAACGGGATTTTTTCAAGATATGAATTGCCATCATTTTGTTCAAGAGTAGAGTTGACGGGACATGAAAGAGTCCGGCAAATGCGATGATATGCGAGGGAACCATATCCACAGGCGACATAGACAGGCGTTTCCTTAAAAGATTCCAAATATCCTGAATATAATCATAGGTATCGGACATGGCCTCTATAAACGGTCACTGTGACATACATTTATGCTGTTTATTGAGAATAGCCAGCTCGTCCACAAAATGTCGATAAAATTCAGATTGAGGATTTTTCTTCCTTTATGGGCCCCATTGGGGATGAATGCGTTGGGGATGTAATCACTTGCTAGCTAAACCGCCGAGAGGTATTCTTCGATCGAAGAACACCTCTCTTTGGCAACCGGATGCAGATAAGACATCAGCCGAAGCTGATCTGGCGGGTTTGACTTTCTCACTGTCCGTGCGAATCTCAAGCGTTAATTTAACCACTCTTTTCATGAAACTTATGATTGATATAAATGTAGTGATAAGAACGGTTGGAATGCTAGACCATCCGGCTGTATCAAAACAAAAGAGCAACCGAAAGGGACGGCTGCTCTTCTAAGAGTCGAGTGATTAAATATCCTTCCCCACAATCTCTATCATAAGTTTCGAAGCAAAGGTAAACAAAATAATCTGATAAACAAGAAAGGTAAATCACTTTATGAAAGGAATAGTACTGGCAGGTGGCAGCGGAACAAGATTGTACCCTATCACCAAAGGCATCTCAAAACAGCTGATGCCGATCTATGACAAGCCGATGGTCTATTATCCGATCAGTGTGCTGATGCTGGCAGGAATCAGAGACATTCTCATCATCTCTACTCCATATGACTTGCCAGGCTTCAGGAGACTGCTCGGCGATGGCAGCGATTATGGCGTGAACTTCACTTATGCCGAACAGCCATCACCTGACGGACTTGCGCAGGCATTCACTATTGGTGCAGATTTCATTGGTGATGATAGTGCATGTCTTGTATTGGGTGATAATATCTTCTATGGCAGCTACTTTACTCCTATGCTTAAGGAGGCGGTTCGTGCAGCAGAAGAGGATGGCAAGGCAACCGTTTTCGGTTATTGGGTTCACGACCCTGAGCGCTATGGAGTTGCTGAATTTGACAAAGAAGGCAACTGTCTCAGCCTTGAGGAAAAGCCGAAGGAGCCGAAGAGTAACTATGCAGTTCCAGGGCTCTACTTTTATCCGAACAAGGTCGTAGATGTTGCAGCCAATATCAAACCATCTGCACGTGGCGAGTATGAAATTACTACAGTCAATCAAGTATTCCTTGAAGCAAAAGAACTGAAAGTTCAGACTCTCGGCCGCGGATTCGCATGGCTTGATACAGGTACCCACGATTCTCTTTCTGAAGCATCCACTTTCGTAGAGGTAATTGAAAAACGTCAAGGCCTTAAAATCGCCTGTCTTGAAGCCATCGCGTATCGTCGTGGATGGATATCAGAAGAGCGTATGCATGAACTTGCGCAGCCAATGATCAAGAACCAGTACGGACAGTATCTCCTTCAAGTAATTGAAGAGAGAAAACGTGAAATCAATTCAGACTCATTCAGAAAACTCTAACCTTGCCATCCGAATTGAACTTTTCTCTTTCATTCCGACCGAACGTAATGAGTGGAGGAATCATAAGATTAGAACAACAATGAAAAGAAACATAGTAATCACCGGCGGTGCCGGCTTCATCGGCTCTCATGT